>PXDR01000067.1 GCA_003566335.1 Cyanobacteria bacterium T3Sed10_344R1 | reverse complement strand
CTGCGATCGCGCCCTTTGAGATACTCGTAAGTCACCGCGTCGGGATTAACGTAGCCGCAGCGCGCCCCGCCTTCGATGGACATGTTGCAGATGGTCATCCGCTCTTCCATGGACATGGCTTCAATGGCGCTGCCCGCATATTCGTAGGCGTAGCCCACCCCACCTTTCACCCCTAGCTTGCGGATGATGTGGAGAATCACGTCCTTGGCGTAGACTCCTGGCTTCAGGCTGCCGTTCACCTCAATGCGCCGCACCTTGAGCTTGCCGAGGGCCAGGGTTTGGGAGGCCAAAACGTCCCGAACTTGGCTGGTGCCGATACCAAATGCGATCGCACCAAATGCCCCGTGGGTCGAGGTGTGGCTATCGCCGCAGGCAATGGTCATCCCCGGCTGGGTCAAGCCTTGTTCTGGGGCGATCACGTGAACAATCCCCTGATTGCCGGAGCCAATGCCGTGGAAGGTGATGGCGTTATCCTTGGCGTTGCGCTCCAACGCCTCAATCATTTCTTCGGCCAAGCCATCGGTGAAGGGCCGTGCCTGGTTTTCCGTCGGCACAATGTGGTCTACCGTCGCCACCGTCCGCTCCGGGAACATCACCGACAAGCCCCGCTCTCGCAGCATGGCAAAGGCTTGGGGACTGGTGACTTCGTGGATCAGGTGCAGGCCAATCATCAGCTGGGTTTGCCCTGACGGCAGCGTCCCGACCGTATGTAGATCCCAAACCTTGTCAAACAGGGTGCCCTTGCTCATGACGTGACGGTGGCCTTCTCAATACCAGTGCAGTCTTTGATTTTAGCTTATGGCCTTGGGGGGTAGACCAGTCACCAGGAGAAGCGCAGACCGCCTGCCGCCGCTCACGCCACACTTCAGGCCACATTCATTTGATCAAACAGGTCAAAAATCTGCCGACAGCAGTCCTTCAGCTGATCCTTAACCTGATCCATCGGGCTGAGGTCGCCCGTGACCTGCCAGGCTCCGACGGTGGAGAGGTTCCAGCGTTTGCCCCGGTGGTCAAATCCCGAAATATCCACCCCAATCAGTCGCGGCGACTGGGATTGAGGATCGCGGAAGAAGCGAATCTGCACCAGCAGGCTACGACATTTGAAGGGACGGCTGACCCCCGGAAAGTGAAAGCCCAGGTCGATCGAGTCAGGATCAACTAGATCCAGAGTTTCTGGATCGCTGGCCCAAGGCTTGAGGTCAACCCGCAAATCGGGGAACCGCGATTTGAAGATGTGGACGACAGCCCCAATCTTGCTGGCAAATTCTAAGCTAATTGCTTGTTCAGCTGCATTCACGCCACAGAGTACCTAACGTTCTCTCTCAGGATAAGATAGCCTCTAATACCGGGTAGTCAACTGCTTGACACTCTATGTCAGCTGAGGAGCAATAGCGATCACCTGTTCTTGAGCTGAGGGTGCTGGTTGGGCTGCCGGGTCTGCTAACCGCGAGCGTTTCTGCAATGGCTATTCCCTGTCACATTCTGGTTGAACACAGCCCCATCGTCATCTACGCCAGCCGTAATGGTGCCCCGGACAAGATTTTGCGCTTGCTGGGACGATTTCTAGAAACTTTTGGTCAAGAGCGAGAAACCGCTGGTGAGGTGTCGGATACACCGGAGTGCCTAGTGGCCCAAGTGATTGTGCGCTTCGGCTTTGAGTTCTGTGAGGATGATTTCTCCAACCTGCGGGCCAGTCTCAAGTTCTATAAGGATGTGGATTATCTCTATCACATCAATGACAAGCTAGAGACCACGGTGTGGGTGCCGCAAGAGGCTTATTACCAAGATCCTGATCTGGGGCTCAAAGGCTGTGCCCAGTGGGTGACGGCTTAATTTCGGTCAGATCTGGGGCGGTTTGGCTATGGTGAGTTATGGGCAGATAGCCCCATAAGCACCAAAAATTAAAGGAATTGGTCATGAGTAAAGCAGCAGAAAGCGCCCCGTGGTGGGAGGGTGGCGTAGTTTATCAAATCTACCCCCTGACCTTTGCCGATGGGAATGGCGATGGGATTGGCGATCTGCGCGGCATCATTGACCGGCTCGATTACCTGAATGATGGTGACCCGAACAGCGACAGCGCTTTAGGCGTTGATGCCATCTGGCTGTCGCCGGTGAATAAATCGCCGATGATCGACAACGGTTATGACGTGAGCGATTATCGGGATATTTGCCCCACCTTTGGCACCCTGGCTGACTTTGATGAGCTGATTGAGGCGGCCCACCGTCGCGGCATCAAGGTGATTACGGATCTGGTGATCAATCACAGTTCTGACCAGCATCCTTGGTTTGTGGAATCTGCTAGCAGCCGTGATAACCCCAAGGCTGACTGGTATCTCTGGCAAGAACCGCTGCCGGGTCAAGACTTGCCGAATAACTGGCTGTCTTACTTTGGCGGCAGTGGCTGGACCTATTGCGAAGCGAGAGAGCAGTTTTATTTCCACACCTTTCACCGCAACCAGCCGGACTTTAACTGGCAGAACCCAGAAGTGCGGGCGGCCATTTACGACATGATTCGCTTCTGGTTAGAGCGTGGGGTGGATGGGTTTCGACTAGATGCCTCTAGCGTCTATAGCCAAGATCCCTACTTTCGCGATAACCCGCTGAAGTATGGGGCGTCGGATAAGAATGACTATTACAACTACGAACATCTCTACGACAAGAATCTGCCGGAGAACCACCACATCATCCGGGAAATTCGCTCGGTTTTGGATGAGTATGGCGATCGCCTGCTGATTGGCGAAACGTTTATCGACAGCCGCCTTTATGATTCGGTGGTGTTTTACGGGGTCAACAATGATGAGCTACATCTGCCCCTAACCTTTGAGTTTCCGTTTAGCCCGTGGTATCCGGGGTATTTGCAGCGGGAGGTGGAGAAGAAGGAAAAGCTCACCCCCCCAGGCGCGTGGCCCTGTAATTTTCTAGATAATCACGATATTCCCCGGCACTTGTCCCGCTGGATTAAGTGCAGCTTGTGTTTTGATTCGTTTGCGATCGCAAAAGCTGCCGCCACCCTACTGCTCACCCTCCGAGGTACGCCAATTCTGTACTACGGCCAGGAGTTGGGCATGGT
>PXDR01000031.1 GCA_003566335.1 Cyanobacteria bacterium T3Sed10_344R1 | reverse complement strand
GCAGGAAGCCGAAATCGATCAGCTAGTTTTGACCAACGAAGGCACAAGGTTTTGCCCTTTTCTGTAGCAGCGAGGCAGCATTGCCTCAAGCCAAGGTATAGCAGTATCGTAGAAGGGCTTTTCTACATCAACGACCTCAAGGCTAATCCGCTTTGAGGTCGTCTGGGTGGCATTACTTTTAGGAGTGCTGGTAGACGATCCCATTTGGGCAGACTAAAAAAATGGGTAGGGCATCATCATGAGGCTGTTATATGAAATCTGCTTCGCAGAAAGGGCAACTAACAACTTGGAAGGATGAGAGAGGCTTCGGCTTTATAAAACCCGACGAGGGTGGAAAAGAAGTCTTTCTACATATCAGCGCTGTGAAAGGGGCAGGGCGTCGTCCAAGAGTTGGAGACACGATCTTATATGAGAAACTTGCTCAGCCTGATGGTAAACTACGTGCTGCCAAAGCCTCCATTCAAGGTGCTACACCTCAACATTTGCCTACTTCAAGACATTTATCCGCTAAACCCGCCAAAACAAAAAATAAACAGGTTGGCCTAGTTGAAGCCGTTGTTTTCGTTGCGATTATGACTGTTATTGCTTTGACAACAAGGCAATTTAATCGTAGTTATTCTCCCTCGCCAATCACCTCTATTGCACAACCAGAATCTGTTGCGCCGTCGGGATGTGTAATTAAAGGTAATATTTCAATTTCAACAGGGAACAAGTTGTATCACCTTCCAGGCATGAGGGATTATGAATCAACTATTATTAGCCCAGAACATGGAGAGAGATGGTTTTGTACAGAAGCTGAGGCGATCGCAAATGGTTGGCGTAAAGCACCAAGGTAGCTAGATCTACCCAGCCCATCCAGCCCATTAGGTTGGTAGAACCCTTATGAAACGGTGCGTTACGGCTTCGCCTAACACCACCCTGCAAGCTCCTGGCAATCTCAAGACGCGAAAAACAAACTCTCTGAGCTAATCGATCGGACGTTAGCCGAAGGCTCCCAAACTATTATCTGACACGGCGTTGAAGTAGTGGTGGTGATGCCCTTTGCCAAATGTCGTTGATTGGTTCAATGCCATCGACCCCGAGCGAGTCTTCCTGATCGCCGTCACCATCGGCGAAATTCAATTCGGTATCGGCAACCGCCGCCCATTTTTTCGGCCAAACGACCGTACCCTCAGACCAGTTCGACCGCTACGATGAGCGCAGGTCTGTGAGGTACCCGTGGCACAAGTTCTGCTAGAGGCGGTGAGTCGGCAAATTGACGGCAACCGAGTCATCGACAACATTTCCTTCCAGGTGCCCGACGGCGAGTTTTGGGTGCTGGTGGGGCCATCGGGCTGCGGTAAATCCACTATTTTGCGCACCATTGCCGGGCTAGAGCCAGTGCAGCAAGGTCAGCTCTACATCGGCGATCGGCTGGTGAACGGGGTGCCTGCCCGCCAGCGAGATGTGGCCATGGTGTTCCAGAACTACGCCCTCTACCCCCACATGACCGTGGCCCAGAACCTGGCCTTTGGCCTGAAAATGCGCCAGGCCAACCCCGACACCATCCGCCAGCAGGTCACTCTGGTCGCCCAGTCCCTCGATATTGCTCACCTGCTCGATCGCAAACCCCGTCAACTGTCGGGAGGGCAGCAGCAGCGGGTAGCCCTCGGTCGGGCGATTGCCCGCCAGCCCCAGGCATTTTTACTAGATGAACCCCTGTCTAATCTGGATGCCCAGCTCCGGGATGATACCCGGGCGGAGCTCAAGCTGCTACATCAGCGGTTTGGCATTACCACCCTCTACGTCACCCATGACCAGATTGAAGCCATGACCCTAGCCGACCAAGTGGTGGTGCTGAGTCAGGGCCAGGTGCAGCAGGTGGGGCCGCCCCAAGCCGTCTATGCCCGGCCTGCCAACCGCATGGTGGCTACCTTTTTAGGCAGTCCGCCGATGAATGTGGTGGAAGCCAGCTTTGACGGGCAGCAGTTTCGGATTGATGGCCAAACCCTGCCCTGTCCACCGGCTCTGGCTCAGCACCTAGCGGGGCAGCAAAACTCGCGGGTCAGTCTCGGCTTTCGCCCTGAGGCCGTCACTCTAGCCCCTGACTCCGCAGCGGCCCAATTGCGGTTAACGGTCAGCCTAGTGGAACCCCTAGGCCGCGAAACCCTGGTGCGAGGCGTCATCCCCAGCGATCGCACCGTAGTCCAAACCGTAGCGCTCCAAGCGCCGCCTCACTGTCAGCCTCGCCCCGGCGACAGCCTCGCTATCCAGATCGACCCCGCCAGCCTGTTTGTGTTCGCTGGGGATGGCCGCACGCTGTACCCGCCCTAGTGCCCTAGGCGCGTCTTCACCTGGTAATTCTGTTTAGCCCCCGATCAGCCCCCTTGCTTAGCCCCCAAGCAACCCCGGTTAGATCTCAGCGTCACCCGAACCCTGACAGCCAGGCCGGGCCGCTTTGAGAGACCGATTTTCCGTCGTGAAATCACCGTAAAACTACGGAATTAACTTGAAACTTAAATCAGAGTCTTAGGCCAGAGTCTTAGGGCAGAGTCTTAAGTACTTTTTGGAGAGTCCTTGGGGAAAGTCCTTTTTGGAGCGCCCTTAAGGAAGCAGTCCCTTTCTATCTGTAGGGGCTGTAGGCAAGGGCAGGATTTAACGGTCTTGCTTGAACAAGATGAGCAGCAAAAGGCAAAGGGTGAATGACGCGCGTTTTAATCGTCGAAGATCAGCGAAGTGTAAGAGAAACAGTGCGAGAGATGCTCGTCAGCGCTGGTTATCAGGTGATTGAAGCCCATAATGGGGAGTCAGCTGTGGCGATCACCCAACAGCAGCAGCCGGATTTGGTACTGTGTGATGTCCAAATGCCTGGTATGAGCGGCTTTGACGTCCTCAGCGCCCTGCGCCAAGATCCGACTACGGCGGTGGTGCCCTTCATTTTTTTGACGGCTAAAACGGGCAAAGAAGAACTGCGCCAGGGCATGGATCTCGGGGCCGACGACTACCTGACCAAGCCCTTTACCGCTAGTGAGTTAATTCGGGCGGTGCAGGTGCGGCTACAGAAGCAGGCGGCGTTAGCCCTCCAAGCAGAG
>PXDR01000387.1 GCA_003566335.1 Cyanobacteria bacterium T3Sed10_344R1 | reverse complement strand
GGCTGTCGATCCTGGATCGACCTGCCTGTCCCCGCCGACCCCGTAACCGCCCACCCCGTTCTAGACGAAACCGCCTACAGCCATAACGTTAACGCGATCATGCAAGCCCTTAGCAATCGCTAAACCCAACCAAGCCCTCAAGCCCTCAGCCCCTAATCTCGTCTGAGCCAATAGCCAATAGCCAATAGCCAACAGCCAACTACCGCGACAAATTCGGTGGCATCGCAGTTGGCCGCACCTCAACCTGCTCTAGCTCTCCCTGACGCAGAACTTCCACTTCTAAAGGCTGATCAATCGTGCTGCGCTCGACCTGAATTTGTACTTCGGTTGGGTCGTTCACCTCAACCCCGTTCACCTGCTTGATGATGTCGCCGCGCTGGATGCCTGCGGCTTCTGCCGGGGTGTCTTCCATCACCCGGACAATTACCACGCCTTCTTCTTCGAGAATATTGAGGCTGAGTTCAGGGTCACTATTGAGCCGCTCCCGCATTTCTGGGGTCAGGTTGACCATCTGCACCCCGAGGTAAGGGTGCTGCACCTCGCCGTTGGTAAAGAGTTGATCGGCAATGCGCTGGGCGGTCTCAATCGGGATAGCAAATCCCAGCCCCTGGGCGTTGGCGCGGATGGCGGTATTGACCCCAATCACCTCTCCCCGATCGTTGAGGAGTGGCCCGCCAGAGTTGCCGGGGTTAATCGCCGCGTCGGTTTGGATGAACTGCACCCGCTTGTCGGGCACCCCCACCTGGAGGCTGGTGCGACCTAGGGCGCTGATGATGCCTGCGGTGACGGTGTTATCTAGGCCAAGGGGATTGCCGATTGCGATCGCCCATTGCCCCGGCAGCAAGTTGTCGGTGCTGCCCAAAACCACCGTCGGCAAATCCTGGGCGTCAATTTTAATCGCCGCCACATCCGTCACCGGGTCAACCCCTACCACCTCACCCTCGAAGGTGCGGCCATCTTTGAGGGTGACCGTCACCACATCGGCCCCTTCTACCACGTGGGCATTGGTGATCAGCTGGCCGTCGGCGGTGATGATAAAGCCAGACCCTGTGCCTTGCTCTACCCGCTCGGGCAGTTCTTCTAGGGGATTTTCATCGCCAAAGAATCGGCGGAACAGGGGATTCTGGAAGGCTTCGGGGACATTGCGAGCCAAGGAACGCTCGGCATCAATCCGAACAACAGCTGGCCCCACCTGTTCGGCGGCGGTGGCAATGAAGTTCGGGTCGCGCTGAACGGCCTGGGCAGTGGTGGAGGGCAGTTGAGCAGGCGGATCGTTGACCGTTTGTAGCGCTGTCGTAACGGTCTGGGTGGTTTCCGGATTGCTGATGCCAGGGTCAGCCGGTGGGGCAAAGTATTCATTTCCAGCCCAGCCAATGCCGCAGCCGGTGCCCAGCAGGACGCTGTATAAACCCAATTGTTTCAGTGAGAAACCCATCCAGCCAATTCTCCGAAAAATACTTGAGCATTCGGGCTGAACCTATTGTTGCCCTCAGTCCCTCAGTCCCTAATTTCCCTTGGTCGAACCTTGTGTCCTCTAGCCTGAATGCTGCGCCACGTTTGCTACGCCAGATTGGATCTCCTTGTTGGATGTCCTTACTTTAGCGAACTTAAGCGGTCTGATTCTATCGACTGCGATCGCAATGACCAAAAACTTCACGGCAGTCTGGGGCCGAAAGGCGATTTATGGCTAGATAGTTAGCCGCCAAATTAAATGCTGCCAAACTAGATGCCGATGGGGCAAGATAAGAGCAGATCTCAGCATGGGGCCACAGCATGGGGTCAAGTCAGGAACAAGGGCCGAAGAACAAGGGCAGGACAATGCGCCAAATCATGACGAGTTTAAGCCTTCAGTCCGGAACATTATGGGGCCTAGCAAAATCCCAGAGGCGGCGGTGGTTAGCGGTGGGGATTGGGGTCTGTAGCAGTTTGACCCTCAGCGCCTTGAGTGCTTTGCCTGCGATCGCACTTTGTCGTCCCCCAGCCTTGTCTCGGGTGCAGCGCCACACCGTCTCCCAGGGGGAAACCCTAAACAGCATTGCCCAGCAATATGGCCTGATTGCGCCGACTCTCCAGGGCTTTAACCCAGCCGTCCGTCAGGGGGAGGTGACGGTGGGACAAACCCTGAGAATTCCACCCTACAACGGCATTCAAGTGCAGGTGACTGGAGACAAAACCTGGGCCGACCTTGCCGCAGACTACAGCGTGCCCGCTGACGTCCTGTTTGAACTTAACGGCTGCCAGGCCACAGTGCCCTCAGATTTATTTGTGCCAGGCGTGAACTGGTTTCCTGGGGTCGATAATCCAGCCGTGGGCGGCAGCCCCAGTCCTACCGCCAGTCCGCTGAACGGCTATCCGCTAACTGAAGTCAGTGTGCCGCTTTCCAGCTACGGCTGGCAGCCCCACCCCAGCCGCGACCAGCTAGTCTTCAACAGCGGCGTCACCCTGCGAGCCGCATCCGCAGCCCCAGCCATCGCCGTCGGCGATGGGGTCGTCGCCTTTGCTGGTCAACAAGAGGGCTACGGAAACTTAGTGGTGATCAACCATGCCCAAGGGCTACAAACCCGCTACGCCAACCTAGACAACCTATCGGTGCAAATGGGCCAAACCGTCACCCAAGGGACAACCGTTGGCCAAGTCGCCCCAGGATCAGGGGCCATGAGCTACCTGTACTTTGAAGTCCGGGCAAACTCAGACCTCGGCTGGGTGGCGCAGAATCCGGGGCGTTATATTGCTGAGTTGGGGATGGATTAGAGGGGCTTTAGAGGGGCTGTTAGCTGTTAGCTGTTGGCTGTTAGCCCGAAAGGGATGTCGGTGGCGCTGGGCCAGCGTCTGGGCTGAGCTTTATCACGCTTACGCTCGAAGGGCTTTATAACCAACAGCCAACAGCCAACAGCCAAAAAGCGACCAACTGCTCAACAGGTGGCCGCTTTCTGATTAAACTACGGGCTTAATCCGCTCAACTGGGTCTCCTCGGAGAAACTAGCTGAAGGATGCACCGCTGCGATCGTAGGTGGCCCAGAAGCTGGGATGTACTTTGCCCTGAACGTGGTTCCAGTATTGGCTGGCGTTCTC
>PXDR01000298.1 GCA_003566335.1 Cyanobacteria bacterium T3Sed10_344R1 | reverse complement strand
TCTGGACTTGGGCCAGGGTGAGGCTGAGGGCATGGTCGCGCAGGGCGGGGTTCTCTGCTACCCAGGCGGGCATTTCCAGGCGCGCCACTTCGGGGCCGACGTGGAGGTAGCAAAAGTAAATGTGGTGGTCGGGGCCGTAGCGACTGAGGATGCTGGCATTGCTGCGCCAGAGGGGGCTGCGCTGGCCGGGGGAGAGCAGGCTGGCCCACAGGGTGACATCCCTAAGGGGATCAAAGGTTTGGCAGGGGGGGCGTTGATCGCGGTCGGCACAGTGGCTGAGGCAATCGGGTTGTTCAAAGGGGCAGTTCTGTAGCCGCAGGAAGTTGAGGGCTTCGCCGCTGCGGGGGACGCTCAGGTAGCCCACCAGGGGAACGTGGGCGGCGCGGAGCTGTTCCCAGGCGTCGAGGATGGGGGGCAAAATGCGATCGCAGGCTCCCAGGGGCAAAGGGTCTAGAAACCAGTAGATTAGCGACCCGTCCACCATCGCCAGGGGCGGCGGCAGGGGCGGTTCAGCGAGGGGACTAGCCAACTCCGCCAGGGCGACGGCCTCGGCCACGGTGCGGCGGTAGCCCATCCATTCCTCGGTGCTGATGCCCCATTGCCGAGAGATGTAGAGGTCTTCGGGCCGGTAGATCACTTCTGGCAGGCTGTCGAGCAGGGGATAGCGGCTCTGGCCATAGTGCAGCACCACCCGACCGACGTTGATCAGGTAGCAGTAGGCAATTTCGTGATGGCTGGGGGAAATCTGGGAGCCGTCGGTGGCGATGACGGTGTGGGCGGCGGGGGCGGTTGCGATCGCAGCTCGCAGCCCCAAGTCTTCCACCGGTTGAGCAGCAGTAAAGGTGAGCCGGTCTTGCCACTGCTGCTGGGTTGCCACCAGGTCGGCTTGGCGGGAGTGGGCTTGATTCATCAGTCGGCGGGCGATGTCAACGCGCCGCTGGGCAGCGGCGGCTTCTTGGGTGAGGTGGTCGCTGATGCCCTGCATTTGCTGGGCAATTTTGAGTAAGTCGAGCATGGTGGTGCTGCCAAGCTGGATTTAAAGGCCGGTTTGGGCTGTTGGGCGGGTCTTGTCAGGACTTGCTTGTCAGGACTTGTCAGTAGTGTATGGGATCTATTCCCGAGAGTTCTCGTCTTTCAGATCCAGGGCAAAGTTTCAGCAGATTACCCATGACTGCCCATGGGGATCGCTATGCTAAACACCGGGATCTTTCATATCGCAACGGTTGCGTCGCTAGGTTATGGGTCGTCTTTTTATTAATTTATTGGCTCAGTTAGGTCATTTCGGTCAGTCAGTCCAGCGTTCTCGGCCTAAACCCTCAGCCCTGGCTGGCGTCGCGGCAGTCTTGCTGCTGGGGGGGCTGGCTCTCGGGGGTTGTGGGTTGCGATCGCCCGAGCCCGACGCGAATGGCTCAGACACCGCCGAAACGGCCCAAATGCCCGAGCGAGATCTAGACGTGCTGCGCCTGGTCTACAGCCGCTCGACCACAATTCTCAATCCTCACCTGGCCACGGGCTATCAAGACTTTGAGGCTGCCCGGATTGCCTACGAGCCCCTGGCCACCTACGACGCTGACGGTGAGCTGATCCCCGTATTAGCAGAGACCATCCCCTCCATCGACAACGGCGACTTGGCCGAAGACGGTACTCGGGTGACTTGGCGGCTCCAGCCGGATTTAACCTGGGCCGATGGCACCCCCCTGACTGCTGATGACGTGGTGTTTACTTACGAATTTGTTAGCAATCCAGCAGTCGCAGCGGCTACCGCCGCCTACTACGAGGGCATCGAGCAGGTCGAAGCACTGGATGACACCACCGTAGAAATCACCTTCAGCGACCCCACCCCAGCTTGGGCCACCCCCTTCACCGGCCAAACCGGCATCCTGCTGCCCCGCCATATTTTTGAGCCGCACAACAACTCAGACGCCCGCGAGGCGGCAGCAAATTTTCGCTCTGTGGGCACTGGCCCCTACCAGGCCGAGACCTTTTCCCGTAGCCAGGTGGTGTTTGAGCCTAACCCCAACTATCGCGGGGATCCCCCGGCCTTTCGTCGGGTAGAGCTAGTGGGTGGGGTGATTCCCTACACCGCCGCTCGTCAGGTGCTAGAGCTGGGAGAGGCGGATTTTGCCCACAACCTCCAGGTCGAAGCGCCGGTTCTAGATGATTTGGCAGAAGCCGATCTGGGCCGGATTGAGGCTACCTTTGGCGGCTATGTGGAGAGGCTGATGCTGAATTTTGCCGACCCCGACCAAGAAACGGAAGACGGAGAACGGGCGAGTCTGGACTTTCCCCATCCGTTTCTCAGCGATCCCCAGGTGCGGCAGGCAATTGATTTGGCGATTGATCGCGATCGCATCGCCACAGACCTCTATGGCCCCTTGGGGCAGCCGACCGCACAACTGCTGGTGGAGCCAGAGCAGTATGCTCCGGAACCGGTGGAACCGGTCTATGACCCAGAAGCGGCGGCGGCGTTGTTAGATCAAGCGGGCTGGGTAGATACCACTGGCGATGGGATTCGCGATCGCAACGGCATCGAGATGCAGGTGGTGTTTCAAACCTCAGTCAATCCTGTACGTCAGGCCACCCAAGCAATCATCCGCGAAAACCTAGCCGCCATTGGCATTGACGTTGACATCAAGCGGGTGCGGATTGACGACTTCTTTGGGTCAAACCCCGACCAAACCACCAGCATCAACCACTTCTACGCTGACCTCCAGGCATACAACGCCGGGAACGACAGTCCTGACCCGAGCCCCTATTTGAAGTGGTGGCTCTGCGACGAAATCGCCACCCAGGCTAATAATTGGCAGCGGCCCAATAACGCCCGCTACTGCAACCCGGCGTATGACGAGCTTTGGCAAGCGGCCAGCACCGAGCTGGATTCAGAGCAGCGAGCCGACCTGTTTCGCCAGATGGATGAACTGCTGCGCCAAGACGTGGCCGTGGTGCCCCTTGTCCATCGGGCCACCGCCAACGCCATCAGCCATACCCTTACGGGACTCACCCCGACGCCCTGGGATGCCTCAACCTGGGATATCCACCGTTGGCAGCGGGTGGAGGCGACGGAGGCTGAACC
>PXDR01000419.1 GCA_003566335.1 Cyanobacteria bacterium T3Sed10_344R1 | reverse complement strand
CTTGCCCGCCCGGAGATCGGGAGCGTAACGGGCAGGCGCAGCGGATGGCCCTAAGACTCCGTTTCAATTTGCTGGATCTGCCAGGTTTGTCCCTGGCGAATAAGGGTGTACTGAATTTCTAGCGTTTCATCGTAGGACGCGCCAGGGTTGAGACGACCCAATTCAAATAAATTGGCCACTTCTCGCACCTGGGCAGTGGCGGTCAGGCGATCGGGTGAGCCCCCATTATCGGCTGGGCTGACGTCTATCACTTCGAGCTCATGCATATATTCCCAGAACCAGTTGTCTCGCTGGGCATCTTCGGCCCGCCGTCGCCACTGGGTGAGCAAGGGTTCTGCCAGCACAGCATCTAGAGCCTCAACCTGGTGGTCTTCGCCCAAAGCCGCAGATTTTGCCGAGAGCCAGCTCTGGATGGTGGTTTCAGCGGTGGTCTGGAGATCCCCCGGCGCGCCCCCCGTGGCTGCCGGCACGGGAATTTCAATGGCTGGCGCGTCTAGGCTAATGGCTAGGGAAGTCCCTCGACCTTGGCCGCCCCTAAACAGTTCGGCGGCCCAGCTGATGGCTCGGGTGGTGACAAACCCCAAACCTGCAATGCCCAGGAGTCCAACCCCTAACACTAGGGCCATCCGCCCCCAGTTGGGGGAGCGGCGAGATCGGGTGTAGAGGGGGATTTTGCTGATGTTGCTAGGGGGGACTGACCGGCGGCCATGACTGGCCCGAGGCTGACTAGTCCCAGACCGATCCCGAGGCTGGAGGTGGCCGCTGGGGGACAGTTGGGCTACTCGCTCGGCCATGGTGGGCTCGGTGGTTGCTGGGGCAACCGGCACCCGGGGCGGGGCGGCAGTGGCGGCGGAACGCTGGCGCGGCGGCCAAGCGGCGGCGGGCATTTCGGGGAAGGGGGGCTTCGCCGCTGGAGGGGACGTATCGGGGGGCGATGGCGGTGCGATCGCACCAAATCGGTCTTCAGCGGCGGCGGCGTCCCCAGGAAACCCCAGGGAATCTCCCCCCTCTGAGCTGGTCGGCGTCTCTGTGGGCATCGCTTCTAGATACGCCTGCACCTGGCCCTCAGCAAAATAGTCCTTGAGGGTAGCGGGCCGCTGGGCCAAGTCGCGGAAGTGGGGAAAAACCTCCTGCTGCAGCCAGCGCTCGGCATAGAGGCAGAGCCCAGGCAATAAATCCGGCGACCCCTGGGAATGCTCTCGAATAAACGCTAAAGGCTCATACTCTTGGCTAAGTTCTAGGGCGTGACTTGCCTCCTCGGTTTGGCCTAAAAGCAAAGCGCAGACCGCCTGCTCTAGATGCACATCCTGGCGACTCGCCAAACGCATCAACATTTGCTTAGCCCGCCGCACCAAGGCCGGTTGATGTCGGGCAAATCCCCGGGCCAACAGAGCATAGACCGCCAGGTAAGTCGCAACCCCAGAGGGACGACGGGCTTCCGCCTCGAAAAGTTCTTGCTGCTCCGCAGCCGTGAGATAGCTCCGCAACTGCTGAATAAACCGCAAAAAATCATCAATCGAAAGCCCCGATAGATCATCTTCAGTGCCGTCAATGCCGCCGCGATCTTGCAGCATCCCCCGCAGCAGCTTGATGCCATCCCGCCGCGATTGGGTTTGCTCTAAAGGCAGCGCCACCAGTTCCAGCACCCGATAGGGCCGTAACTTATACAAGTCCGCCTGGATTTCACTGCGGATTGGGGCAAACAGGTTTTCCCGCAGCAGCAGTTCTCGGCCCGTTTCTAAAGACTCCGCCGCGCTTTCATACTGGCGCTGCTGCCATTGCTCCCGCCCGAGCTCTAGGCAGGCCAGAGACACCGTCAGCACAATATCCGCTAGCACCGCCTGGGGATCACCAAACTGACCGTCCCCCAGGTTAATGCTGCCACTGCTGAGGTAGGGTCGCCCCAGCCGAATGACCAGTTCATACTCCCCCAACTCCTGCAAAATCAGCAGGGCACCGGCAATCTGCCGATCGTGAATTTCAATCGTGGGGGTATAGCCATCGCTACTGCTGTCCTCTGTGGCGAGGGCTCGCAGGGCCGCTTCTGCTGCTGCGGGGCTGACCGCGTCGCCTGTCGTCCCCCCAGATCCAGCCGGAACTGCGGCGTAGGCTTGGTTCAAAAAACCCGCATCATACCCCTGACGCTGGGCTGGATCCGAGAGCACTCCGTAAGCTTCATCTAAAAGCTGGCGACGGGACTCAATCGCGATGTCAGAGTATTCCCGTCGCGGCAATTGCTGGGTGCGATCGCGATGGGCCTGCTGTAGCTGTTCAGCGGTGGCCTGAATTGGCAGCCCCAAAATTCGGTAGTAATCCAGCGGAATCCGCACAGTTTAAATATCCCCAGCAGCTCGATCACACTCACACAGTAAAGCCAGACATAAAAGTCAGACATATCCATCCCACCTCAGGCTACCCCCCCAACTTTGCTTTAGCTCCAATTTGCTCATTCAGTCTGCGAAGTCAGTCCAGCCTGTTTAGGTAGATGCTCGGATTTCCATATCGTACCGGTGTCGTACAGGGGATTGAGGTAGCGGTTAACAGAGCCGCCCTAAGCCAACCCCTTGCTTTCTCAATCAACTGCCTCAACTAACGGCTAGCCTGGCGACCAACAGCCAACAGCTTTTACAAACAAAAGCTTTTGCTTGAAATCGACAGACTGGCGTGAGCCGCCTAGAAAATGCCCCCATAATAGCCTGCCTCGTTCAGATTAAAAGTCTTTTCCTGGGGAGTTTTAGGTGTCTCAAGCCAGTAAGCCACGGCCACAGCTAGGAAAGACGCTGCGGATTGCACTATTATCAAATTTGCGCTGTTCTCCCAGTCAGGCTGAATGATGAGCCGAGTGGGGGAACAAGTGTCTGCGGGCGCTGGAGCGATTACTGCTGCAAGGAAACGGCAAATTCATGGTTCAGGAACGTACCCTGCCTGTGTTTCAGGCAACATCAGCCCAGGTCACCCCGGAAGAGGGGCTGATGATCTATGAAGACATGACTCTGGGGCGCTTCTTTGAAGATAAGTGCGCCGAAATGTATTACCGAGGCCGGATGTTTGGCTTCGTTCACCTCTACAACGG
>PXDR01000191.1 GCA_003566335.1 Cyanobacteria bacterium T3Sed10_344R1 | reverse complement strand
TGGGCACACCCAGGGAGTTGTAGGTTTCCTTGAGGCCATTCAGCACCCGCTCATCCAGGATGGAGGGGTCTCCAGCCAGCATGGCGTAGGTGGCGTAGCGCAGGTAGTAGTCCAAGTCGCGGATGCAGGCAGCATAGCGACGGGTGGTGTACATGTTGCCGCCGGGACGGGTGATGTCAGAGTACAGCAGGGACTTGGCCACAGCGTCCTTGACGATTTCAGCCGCGTTGGCGCTGATGGTGGTGGCGGCCCGAACCCGCAGTTCCCCAGTTTGGAAGTAAGCTTTTAGCTTTTCCAAGGAAGAACCGTCCAGGTACTTGCCCTGAACGTCGGAAGAGTTGATGACAGCAGTGATTGCGTCTTGCATGGTGTTATTTCCTTAAAAATGACCTAACGCGATGTAAAAAGCTTTCTGAGTTACCTAAAGGCGGCTCAGGTGGGCTACTGCATTGCGCCAACGACGTAGTCGAAGTAAGCAGCTGCTTCAGCGGCATCTTCGCCAGACAGCAGGGAGGATGCAGCCGACTTCATGCAGCGCACGGACTCAGCCACTGCCGGAATGGGGGTGCCCAAGGAGTTGTACATTTCCCGCACGCCAACCAGACCGATTTCTTCGATCGGGGTGACATCACCAGCCACCACGCCGTAGGTGATCAGGCGTAGGTAGTAGTCCATGTCCCGCAGGCAAGTAGCGGTCATTTCCTCACCGTAGGCATTGCCGCCGGGGGAAACCACATCAGGCCGCTTTTGGAAAAGCTGGTCGCCTGCTTGCTTGACGATGCGCTCACGGGACTCAGTCAGCACTTGAGCGATGCGTAGACGACGCTCGCCAGAGGTGACAAACCCTTTGATCCGATCTAGCTCACCAGGGCTCAGATAGCGAGCCTCGGCATCAGCATTCACGATTGACTTCGTGACAATACTCATTGATGGATTCCTCCAAAAAGAATGTAACCAGGTGTGTCTTAAAGGATGGGCGTTAAGACGGGCGTTCACCTGCAAAACAACTGAGCTTCAGCCGTTAGCTTTGCCGCCGCTGGCCGTTGGGTTAGGCCGGGGTTGCGTAGACCCGCGATTTGCCCCAGACTCAGCCACCTTCCGCAAACATTTTCCGGCATTGGCCTAACCTTCTTAGGGTTCACGCAATATTTTGTAATACTGCTCCTCAGAATTCGGATACGACAAAACCGGGCCAGCTTTTGAGGTCAGTTAGCCCAGTTTTGTCGCCAGTTGTGTTGGGATATGTGAAGACACCAGGCTGAGGTAGGGGCGGCTAGTCCCCTACCTCAGCAGGCTGTTCAACTTGTAATTACAAGGTTTCCTCAGACACCGGCAGGCGATGGTAGGGCACGCCAGTCGCCCCAAAATAGCGGCTGTACTCCGGGCCTTCGACGATGGCCTGAACAACGGCGTCTAGCCCCTGTTGGGTCAGCAGTGCCTCGTAGTGCTGGGCTTCAGCACTGTTGGCTGGGGTGCGGCCTAACAGGTGGCGGCAGAGCAGTTCTGCTGCCTTGGTTGCCGGGAAGGCAGCCACGAACCGCTGGCGGTAGGCGTCACTGGTTGCGATCGCAATCACAAACTGCTGCACGCTCAACCGTCCGGCGGCCAGGTCAGCTTCTTGGCTGGTCAGCCGCCAGTCTGCCGGAATTTCCCCACTGGGCAAGTCCATCACCTGGCGGTAAATTGCCTCGGTCAACGCCGCCATCTCAGTCGCGGACGCCTGGGCTGTCCAGCGATAGATCCGGGTTGGCTTGCTGCTGACTGGGGCCGGTGCCGCGTCAAAGTGGCTGCTGCGGCCTAGACTGGCCACCAGCTCAGCCTGACCATTTCTGGATGTCTCCAGGGCATCAGCCATCAGCGGCATTTGCGTCCCGTCTGCCCCCTGCACCGGCTCAAAGCTAGGCACGACTAGGTCGCGATTTTGCTTGGTGAGCTGGTTGTAGAGCCGCTCAGTATTGGGGAAGTTGGCGGCAGGCAGGGTGGGATAACGGCGATAGGGCACCGTATCTTCGCCAAAGACTTCGTTGTACTCCACGCTGTTCAGCATGGCTTGAATGAAGCCTCGCAGCCCTTCCTTCGCCAGCACCTGGTTATACTTGCGGATTTCTGCCTGATCCCGAGGGGCACGACCGAGGAAGTGCTTCGTCCCCAGCTCAATCACCTTGGTGTTGGGATAGGGGGTGTAGAACTCCTTCAGATAGAGGCTAGAGCAGCCTAGACCCTGGATGAATTCCTTCAGGTTGATTTCGCCGTTGCTCAGCTTGCTTTCGAGTTCAGTGAACTCAGTCTTCACCAGGTAGGGGGCAATATCCCGCTCAAACACCTGACGGCAGGCGGCTTGCACCACCCGCTTCAGGGCAGGCTTATCAGCAACCGTGGT
This sequence comes from Cyanobacteria bacterium T3Sed10_344R1, assembly GCA_003566335.1. Lineage (GTDB taxonomy): Bacteria > Cyanobacteriota > Cyanobacteriia > Phormidesmidales > Phormidesmidaceae > PXDR01. The sequence goes on along the minus strand of PXDR01000191.1, from coordinate 701 downwards.
CAGCTTAAACACCTTGGTTTGCTGCCGCTGCCGGTTCACCCCTTGGTTCACCCGAGCCGCAATGTCAGGCAGGGCTCGATCCGTCGATACGGCCCCTAACTCTACAAAGCGTGGCGTGGTTTCAGGGCTGACCTGGGTGCCAGTCTCCTGAATCGTGCCAACCCGCAGACCTCGCAGCGCTTGACCCGCTGGGGTGAGGTACCGCTCATAGGGAACGGTATCTTCCCCAAAGGATTCGTTGTACTCCGGGCTGTCGATGATGGCATCAACCAAGGCGTAGAAGCCCTTCTTGGCGCAGATGTCGAAGTACTGGTTGGTCTCTTTCCGCCCGTAAGTGGGGCGACCCAGCAAGCGCCGGTGGATGTATTCCACCGCCTTCATCACGTACAGGGACGTCCAGTACATCTTGCGGAAGGTTTCCGACTTAGCAATCATGCGGATGAACTCCCGCATGGAAATATCGCCGTTCTCCAGCTTGATTTCTGCCACCTTCAGCCGCTGGCCCGCGTAGAGATCGCGACCAAACACCTGACGATAAGCCGCGTTGATGATGGTTTGGGTCGAACTTTCGGAGTAGCGGACGCTGGCTCGGGTGTTGCCAGTGGCCGGGATTTGATCCAGCTTGAACACCTTGGGGCCAAGGGACCCTGGAGCCTTCGGTCGAGCTGCCGGGTTGCTCAGCTGGTTCTCGATACCGGGGC
>PXDR01000128.1 GCA_003566335.1 Cyanobacteria bacterium T3Sed10_344R1 | reverse complement strand
CTGTGGGTGGTTGAAGCCTGGGCTGAAATTGCGGGCTTCATTTTGTTGGCGGGCCTCACCAGTCCCCATTGCAGCATTGAACTGCGGCGGCTGGTGATGATCCACAAGGGACAGGGCTATGGACGCATTGCCCTGGACTGGGCTCAGCGCCAAGCCTTTGAGGGGTATCAGGCCCATCGCCTATGGCTCGATGTCAAAACCAACAATCCAGGGGCGTTTCGCTTATACCAGCGAATGGGATTTGTGCTGGAGGGAACCCTGCGGGACAGTTTATTAACGCCGGACGGGCAGTATCTGTCCGTCCAACTGATGTCTATGCTGCGTGCAGAGTATGAACAGCGGCAGGCCGCCGCTATTTCAGCCAGCCTTTGAGTCGGGCGGCAACCTGGGGCCGGCGCAGTTTGCGCATGGCCTTGGTTTGAATTTGCCGCACCCGTTCTCGGGAGAGGTTAAAGATGCCGCCGACTTCTTCGAGGGTGTGGGATTCCCCTGTGGCTAGGCCGTAGCGCAGGCTGATGATGTCCTTTTCTCGCTCGGTCAGCACCTCTGCTAAAACGTTAAAGATTTCCTGGCGCATCATGGTCTCGCTGATTTTAGATTCAGGAGACTGGGTGGTGCCGTCTTCTAGCAGCTCCAGTAATTCGGTGTCTTCTCCTTTGCCAACCCGATGGTTGAGGGACAGGGAGCGGCGGCGCACTTGCTGGAGCCCCCGCAGTTGGTCGGCGCTCATGTCGAGGACGGCGGCCAACTCGTCTTCGGTGGGGTTGCGGTGTAGTTCTTTGCGCAGTTCCCGATGGGCTTTTTTCAGTTTGTTGAGCTTCTCAACGATATGGATGGGCAGGCGAATGGTGCGGGCATCGTTGGCGATGGTGCGGGTGATGCCTTGGCGAATCCACCAGTAGGCGTAAGTGGAGAATTTATAGCCTTTGTCGGGATCAAATTTTTCGGCGGCTCGGTTGAGGCCAAGGGCTCCTTCTTGAATCAGGTCGAGAAAGGGAACCCCACGATTGAGGTAGCGCTTGGCGATGGAGACGACGAGGCGCAGGTTTGAGCGGATCATTTTCCGCTTGGCGACCCGGCCCTGGTAGAGCTTTTGGCTGAGCTGGGTTTCGCTCAGGTTAAGGGCAAGGGCCAACTCGGCACGACTGGGGATCTGGCCTAAGTCGGGGGTGAGTTTTTCCTTGAGGGCTTCGACCTCGTTGAGGAAGCGAACTTGGCGAGCCAGCTCAATTTCTTCGTCGGCTCGCAGCAGGGGGTAGCGGGCCATTTCTTTGAAGAAAGCGCCCACGGCATCATCGCTGATGGATTTGGTGTAGCCGCTACTGGTGCCGCCAAGATTGACGGTGTTGCCTTCGGGTTTGCTGGGGCTCTCGTCATCGTTTGCCCATTTCAGCAGGTCGCTGTCTGAGCTATCTACGGCGCTGCTGTCGGGGCTGAATTCACTGGAGTCTAGGTCTCCTACAGCGGCATCGGTGGCGCTTTGGGCTGGGACGGTGTCCAGTTCAGACCAGGGGGTTAGAAACTGGGAGTTGGTGTTAAATGCGGCTGTCATACGGATTCCAAGGGTATTTTAATGACCCGATATTCGGAGGGCAATGCGCGGGGAACTGGCCAAACAACAGGAGAATGACAGAATCTCACCCAAAAACGGCGGTGACGATAGGAACAGTAGAGGTTAGGATCAATACAGTTGCGATCGCATTAACTAGTCCTTGAGCGCACTGGTTCTTGAGCGCACTAGTTCTTGAAACCTAAGTCTTGGTTGGAAACTGCTTACCTGTTGATGGTGGTTGGGTAGTGATGGGTGAGGCAACTGGGGTGGCGGCGCTTAGAGGCTAGTCGCTGGCGATTTGAAGGTCAAGTGTTTGAACCCCGACTGAATCCCTCTGAATCCCTAGAAAGTTCCAGCAACGGTGAGCAGCGTGAACTGCCCCTAACCGTGAGCTAGAAATCTGGTTGATCCTGGTATGGGGTGTGGCACTCGATCTAGTCAAAATGGCGATAACGGTTGAGCGCTCTAGCGTCTAGAAACAACATTCGAGAATGGCGTTCAGAAATTTAGAAGGGTGTGAGCGTCTTTTTAAATCCATGAAAGTTCAGCAAACTGTGACACTAACTGGCGCTAATGTCGGCGGGTTGCTGGGACTCAGAATTTGAAGATGCGCTGTTGAGCGCCATCCTATCCCCCATTGGTCAAAAAGCAAAGGGATAGGCCAAAAAATTTTGATTTATTTTCAAACTCGTGTCAGGCGTGGCCCTGTCTTGCCCTCAACTTGGGGGTATCAGTCCGGTTATTGGCCGGTTATTGGGAAGTCTGACGATTAAACTGGACTGTGCTGATACAGATTTTGGCGGTAGGGTTTTGTTTTGACGGATGCGATCGCACCTTCCCCGGCGGGAGCAGAGACTCAGGTGGGAGCAGAGACAGCGGCACCGACCCCAGCCTGGGTTGAGGTTTTGGTCGATTGTCCTGGGGTGCAGGGGCTGTACACTTATGAACTGCCCTCAGGAGTCTCAGCGTTAGACATCCAGCCGGGGGCGATCTTGAGCGTGCCCTTTGGATCGCGACAGTTGGGTGCGATCGCAATTCGCCTGCTGTCCAGCCTGCCGCCAGACCTTGACCCTAGTCGCCTCAAGCGGGTGGAGTCTGTGGTCGATCAGGGCTGCTTTGACCCCAGCTACTGGCAGCTGCTAGAGCGCACCGCCACCTATTACCAAACCCCGTTAATTCAGGTGATTCGAGCAGCCCTGCCCCCTGGGCTGCTGGCCAAATCCCAGCGCCGGGTGCGGCTCAAGCAAACCGCTGAGGCCAATCCGGCCCGCCTGAGCCCCGATGCCCAGCACCTGCTGACCCTGCTGCGCCGCCGTTCTGACTACACCTGGCAATACCTGGCGCGGCAATGCCCCCAGGGACGGGCGGCCCTCAACCAACTCCAGGCCCAGCGGCAGATTGAGGTCTACCTCTCCACCCCGCGCCCCCCCCAGCCCCAGCAACGGCAGGCGGTAATCTTGGCTGCTGCGCCCCCCTGCCTAGAACTAACGGCCCGCCAACAAGAGATTCTCACCAGTTTGCAGCGGCAGGGG
>PXDR01000515.1 GCA_003566335.1 Cyanobacteria bacterium T3Sed10_344R1 | reverse complement strand
GTTGCCAAGCGTCGTCGCCGGTAAAGACGTTGCTGTAGCGGCTTTGGTACATCTCGGGGGTGAGGGCTGACCGTACGGTGTCGCGGATTTCGGCGGTGGTGGGCCAAATGTCCTTGAGGTAAACCGGTTTGCCCTGGGGATCATGGCCGATGGGGTCGGTTTTGAGGTCGATGGACAGGTTGCCTGCGATCGCATAGGCAACGACCAAGGGCGGCGAGGCCAGATAGTTGCACTTGGTATGGGGGCTGACCCGACCTTCAAAGTTGCGGTTGCCAGAGAGCACGGCCCCGACCACGAGATCTTTCTGATCAATCGCCTGGACGATTGGCTCGGGCAGCGGCCCGGAGTTGCCGATGCAGGTGGTGCAGCCATAGCCCACCAGGTTAAAGCCCAGCTTGTCCAGGTCGGTTTGCAGCCCCGCTTTTTCCAGGTAGTCCGACACCACCTGACTGCCGGGGGCTAGGGAGGTTTTCACCCAGGGCTTCACCGTCAGCCCTTTTTCCAAAGCTTTGCGGGCGACTAGGCCCGCGCCAATCATCACCGAGGGGTTGGAGGTATTGGTGCAGCTGGTGATCGCCGCGATCACCACATCGCCATCGCTGAGGCTGTAGTCGCTACCCTCCACTGCCGCTGACCGCTTGGGGTCATAGGCTCCGCCGTTGAAACTGGGGAAGTCTTTTTCCTTGAACTGCTGGGCCACGTTGGACAGCAGCACCCGGTCTTGGGGCCGCTTGGGGCCAGCCATGGAGGGTTCCACTGTGGCTAGATCCAGCGCTAGGTTGTCGGTGAAAATCGGGTCGGGGCTGGACTCATCCCGCCATAGCCCTTGGGCCTTGGCGTAGGCTTCGACCAAGTCCACCCGATCCGGCTCTCGTCCGGTGAAGCGCAGGTAGGTCAGGGTCTCTTCGTCGATGGGGAAGAAGCCGCAGGTCGCGCCATATTCCGGGGCCATGTTGCTGATGGTGGCTCGATCGGCCAGGGTGAGGTGGGCCAGACCGTTGCCGTAGAATTCGACAAATTTGCCCACCACCCCTTTCTGCCGCAGCATTTGGGTGACGGTGAGCACCAGGTCAGTGGCGGTGGCCCCTTCGGGCAGTTGGCCCACCAGCTTGAAGCCCACCACTTCCGGAATCAGCATGGAAATGGGCTGACCCAGCATGGCGGCTTCAGCTTCAATGCCGCCCACGCCCCAGCCCAGGACGGATAGGCCGTTGATCATGGTGGTGTGGCTGTCGGTGCCGACGAGGGTGTCGGGGTAGGCAATGGTTTCGCCGTTGTCGTCCTTCGTCCAGACCACCTGGGCCAGGTATTCCAGGTTGACCTGATGGCAAATGCCGGTGCCCGGAGGGACAACCCGGAAGTTGTCGAAGGCGCTTTGGCCCCAGCGCAGGAAGGCGTAGCGCTCGTGGTTGCGCTGGAATTCTTGCTTGACGTTATCTAAGAAGGCGTTGGCGGTGCCGAAGCTGTCCACCATCACCGAGTGGTCAATCACCAGATCCACTGGGGATAGGGGGTTGATTTTGTCGGGGCTGCCCCCCAGGGACACCATGGCATCCCGCATGGCGGCCAGGTCTACGACTGCCGGTACGCCCGTGAAATCCTGCATAAGTACGCGGGCGGGACGGTAGGCAATTTCCCGGCTGGAGGTTTGGGCTTTCAGCCAGTCGGCCACGGCCTGAACGTCGTCAGCGCTGACGCTGCGTCCATCTTCATTTCTCAGCAGGTTCTCTAGCAGCACCTTGAGGCAGTAGGGCAAGCGGCTGACGTCGCCCAATGTGTTGGCGGCGGCGGGCAGGCTATAAATCTGATAGGTCTTGTCGCCGACGGCGAGGCTGGTCTTGGCGTTAAAGCTATTCACGGCGGTGTCTCTCTCCCGATCCCATTTGGACGCAACCTTGATCTTATAGAAAAAGTTACGTTCAACTTGCTATCAAGATGACAGATGGCGAGTCAGGGGCCGGGAATCCTGAGTCTTGGCCCAGGGGTCCTAGGGTTCAGCGGTACACTAACCGAGGAGCCTGTGAGGAGATGGGGATGATCAGCAAGAAGACTTTGAACCGGGGTAGCCAATCGCCAGATGCGCCTCTGGAGAATGGTTTGAGTGCGACAGAACAGCCCCGTCAGTGGCGGATTGAGGATAGTGAGGAGCTGTACCGGATTCGCGGTTGGGGGGATCCTTATTTTTCGATCAATACGGCTGGACACATTACGGTGTCGCCCATGGGCGATCGTGGCGGTTCCCTGGATCTCTATCACCTGATTGAAGCCCTGAAGCAGCGCAATTTGGGCCTGCCGATTTTGCTGCGCTTTTCGGACATTCTCGAAGATCGGCTGGAGCGGCTGAATGCCTGCTTTGCCAAGGCGATTAGTCGCTATGGCTATCAGGGGGTTTACCGGGGGGTGTTTCCGGTGAAGTGCAACCAGCAGCGCCACATGATTGAGGATTTGGTGCGCTTTGGTCAGCCCCACCAGTTTGGCCTAGAGGCGGGGTCGAAGCCGGAGCTGATGATTGCCCTGGCGATGCTGGATACGCCGGGGTCGCTGCTGATTTGCAATGGCTACAAGGATCGCGAATATATCGAAACGGCGATGCTGAGCCAGCGGTTGGGCCAGCGCCCCATCATTGTGCTGGAGCAGTTGGAGGAGGTGGAAACTGCGATCGCAGTTAGTCGCAGCCTGGGCATTCGTCCCGTGCTGGGGGTGCGGGCTAAGCTCAGCGCTCGGGGCATTGGCCGCTGGGGGGATTCTGCCGGAGATCGGGCTAAGTTTGGCCTGACGGTGTCGGAGGTGCTGGCGGCGGTGGAGCAACTGCGGGAAGCCGAGATGCTGGACTGTTTGCAGTTGCTGCATTTCCACATTGGCTCCCAAATTTCGGCGATTAGTGCCCTGAAGGATGCCCTGCGGGAAGCTTGCCAAATCTATGTGGGGCTGGCGAATCTGGGGGCAAATATGACCTATCTAGATGTGGGCGGCGGCTTGGGGGTGGACTATGACGGCTCTAAGACCAATTTCCACGCCTCGAAGAATTACAGCATTCAGAACTACGCCAATGATGTGGTGGCGGAGGTGAAGGAAGCCTGCGAAGC
>PXDR01000513.1 GCA_003566335.1 Cyanobacteria bacterium T3Sed10_344R1 | reverse complement strand
ATCTTGCCCCGGTTGGCCGCCCTGCCGATTCCTCCAGGCGTACAGGTCTGCTCGTTACCCGTGCCCCTCAGCCGGGTGATCGGGGCCGCGACCTTAGCCAATACTCGCCACACGCCAGCGGCCTCGGTCTTTCTAGACTTAATTCGAGGTCAAGGGGGCGGTTAACGCCTCAGTTTGTTAATCGGCTGACAGAACCGTTCGGGGGTTCAGTATCGCTGATTACAGCTGAAACTTAACTGGCGTTGCACACTCTTGACATAACAAGTCGTGAGGACAAGCTAAACCAATTGTTTAGGCAATTCCATTTAGTTTCTAAGCGCCGTTGTCGCGTGGGCTAAGCTCTGCAAACCCTATGCAATCATGCGCTTGCTGAACAGTTATGCCGAATTGCGATAGGCAGATTAGCCTTCTAGATTCGACACCACAATCTCAAGTAATTTGTTCAGACTTGATCGGCTCTTTATCGCTTTTGCTCAACGCTGATTGAGTCAGTTTTAAGTCAGCAGGCTTAATTAACGTTGCTGTCGGGGGAGCATCTCACTTTCGCAGCCCTCACCCTAAATCCCTCTCCCAGAGCGGGCTCCTAAGTACACACAAGTTACTGTCTGATGCGAATGCCCTGCATTACCCCCTCTAGCTCCCCCTTGGTAAAGGGGAGGACAAGAAAAACTCTAGTTTCCCCCCTTACCAAGGGGGGGTTAGGGGGGGGCTGCGAGGACTATAAGAACCCAAATCGCTGACTGAATAATCGTTGACTGAATTCCACACTTGATTTTCGGCTGAACTTTAACCCCTGCCACTGATCCCTGTCATTCACTAGGAGTAATCCATGTCTCCTGAATCGCAAGAGTTTCTAGCCGCTTTTGTATCGGAAGCCTACTATTACTGGGCTTCGGTATTGATGTTGTTAATTCACGTTGGTTTCCTAGCCTATGAAGGCGGCGCAGCCCGGTGTAAAAACGTGCTGGCCACAATGATTAAGAACCTGCTCACCCTGTCGATTGTGGGGCTGACCTTTTTCTTCTTTGGCTGGTGGGTGTACAACGCCTTTCCTCTATTCCCCTTTCAGGGCGGCATTGTTGGGCCTTGGACGAGCGCCACAGCAGACGGCACCGTCGGAGAAGTTCTGGAACTGGTTGAGGCCGCTTATCCCTGGTCGCCAGCCCTTGGCCCCAACATTGCTGACAATCTGACCGGGGTCTTTTGGTTTGCTTTTGCCCTGTTTGCAATGACCACGGCCTCTATTTTGTCGGGAGCCGTGATTGAACGAATTAAGGTAGGTGCTTATGCGGTGTTGGCCGTTGTGTTGGGATCGTTTACCTGGGTGGTAGCCGCGTCTTGGGGCTGGAACCCTTATGGCTGGTTCTTCACTCAGTTGGGCTACCACGACTTTGGTTGCTCCGCCCTGCTCCAGGCTGTGGCCGGATTCTTTGCCCTCGGGGTGCTGATTAATCTGGGGCCTCGGGTTGGCAAGTACGATGTCCAAGGCAATCCCCGCGCCATTTTGCCCCACAATTTGCCCCTGACTATGGTGGGGCTGATGCTGATTTTTGTCGGCTTCTATGCCTTCCTGGCGGCCTGCGTGATTTTTGTGCCGGGGCAAACGGTACAGGAAACCATCTACGGCACGCCCATGACCCTGTCCTCGGTGGGGGTTAGCACCACCCTGGCTTTATCGGCAGGCTTCATCGGCGCTTACCTGGGGTCTAAAGCTGACCCGTTCTACACCATCTCTGGTGGCCTAGCCGGAATTATCTCAGCGGCGGCGGCAATGGATCTCTACAGCCCGCCGATTGTGATTTTGCTGGCCTTCATTGGCGCTTACACCATGCCGTTTGTGGGTATGGCTGTGGAAAAGGCGGGGATTGACGATGCGGTCGGTGCCTTTGCAGTGCACGGCTATTGCGGCGTGTTTGGTTCGGTTATGGTCGGGGTCTTTGCCTCGGGCTACCCCCAACCGGAGGGGATTCCGTCAATCAACTTTTTCGGCCAGGTGTTGGTGGCGGCAATCTGCGCGATTCTGTTGGGCTTTATCCCTGGTTATGGGGTCAGCTTTGTGTTGAAGCAGTTTGGCCTCCTAAGGGTGTCGCCAGAAGAAGAAATTGAGGGCTTAGACCTAGCTGACTTTGGGCTTGAAGGCTATCCAGAATATTCCTTGCTCGCCAGTCGGAATGGCCATCAGCCAGAAACCGCCGTTTCTATGGCGGAATCTAGTCAAACCCATTAGCTTCGCCATGATTTGAACCTTTAGGTCTCTTCAGGAGGGATTCACCATGTCCAGTCCGTTTTCGACAATTGAAGAATTTGAAGGGGCGATTGACGGGGAAACCGCTGGGGCAATCTATACCTTTGCTGCTAACCCTGGGGCGAATGCGATCGCACTCTTGATTTGCGTCGGCCTGTTTCTCTGGTTTATGGTCAGCACTTTCTCTACCCGATACACACCGTCCTCGATGGACAAGTCCATCAGTCATCTCAGCGTGTTGCTGGTCGCGGGAATGCTCACCCTGCTGGGAATGGAGCAACCGCGACCCGGTTCACCGTCCGATCCAGCAGCGACCGCTTCCCCAGTCACCCCTGACCATCGCTCTAGCCCTGTCCCGGTCGGCTTCCTGGGAATGCTGGGCCTAGGTCTACCGGCAGGAATCCAGCGAAAGGGCCGCTATTCTGGCCGTCGGCTGCGGCGATAGAAGACCAGGGGTGCGATCGCTGATCACCTTGCAATCTAGCGCTTTAATCTAACGACTTAGAAAAGGCTAGTGTTCGTCCTAACAGGAGGTGCACTAGCTTTTTCTGTGGAGGAATGTTGCTGGGGCGATCATCTCCCTGGCAGCTCTAATGACAGCAACTGTGCTGGCTCACCGATAGACGGGCTAGGGGAGTAACGTTCGCCTAAGCCAGAAATAAGGCCGCTTGGGCTAGGGGATCTGGGCAATAGTCGGCTAAGTGGGGGCTGCGGTAGCCGGTTTGATGCCACAGCACCGGGAAGAAGCTTTCGTCCATTTCTGTACTGCCCACCCGCTTGTAGCGGCCATAGATGTAGCCGGGGGCGTTGGTGGGGTGAAATTGGGCGGCGGCTGGAATGAT
>PXDR01000167.1 GCA_003566335.1 Cyanobacteria bacterium T3Sed10_344R1 | reverse complement strand
GTGATGGGCCTCAACTTTTCTGCCCTGCTGGGTACCTTGGGCCTGACCAGTGTGGCCATTGGCTTTAGCCTCCGGGACATTTTGAGCAACTACATTTCAGGGGTGATTTTGCTAGCCGCCCGGCCTTTTCGCATCGACGATCAAATTGTCGTCAAGGATTACGAAGGTACCATTATCCAAATTCAGCTGCGGGCCACCACCCTGCAAACTTACGATGGCCGCCTGGTTTATATCCCCAACCAGGAGATGTTTCAAAGCAGCATTACCAACAACACCGCTGCCCCAGTGCGGCGCAGTTCCGCCATGGTGGGGATCAGCTATGAGGCTGACATTGAACAAGCCATGCAGACCATTCAAGCAGCCGTGGCGCAGGTGGACGGGGTGGAAGCGGTGCCGATCCCGCTGGTACTGGTACGACAACTGGGGCCAAGCACAGTTAACTTAGAAATTTGGTTTTGGGTCAACTCGCGGCGGCAGTCGTTTCTAGAGGTGACCTCTAGGGTGCTCAAGGCGATTAAGGCTGCCCTTGAAGGGGCCAAAATTGAAATGCCCACCGAGATCTACACGGTCATATTGCAACCGACTGCGGCCAAAATTGATAGAACCTCAATCGCTTCAGATGTGCCCTGAACCCTGACAGCTTGAGATTTCGCCCTTGCCAGAAAAGGCTACCAGGGCAACCAACGACGAGTGTTTTTAGAAGTCTGCCGGACTGATTCAACAATCTGATCGTTGACCTCATCCTGGCTGTCGCCGCCAACTGTGCCGAGCTGTCGCGCCAGCTCATTGGCCGCTAGGCTCTCGTTGACCATGTAAGCTTCCTGGGCTGACTGGGGCAGCGTCTCCCGACGACCTTTCTTCGCACCCGTTTCGCGGTACAGCTCGTTAACGGTGCAGTCAAACAATTCTCGCGTCTCTTCTACGACAGAACGCTGGAACACGTCCCCAGCCCCACCGTTATCCCGGATTGACTGGGTGAACCGCTTATTGACAACGGCCCCGTCAACTCGCTTGCGCTGCGGTGCTAATGCCTGGGAGTCGCCAATCAAGTCCAGTTGGGAGGCAGTCTCTTCCTGATGGCTGGCTTCGCTCTTCCACCAGTTCAAAAAACCCATCTGCATCCTCTCTTTCTTGGGGGGCAAACTCAGACGAGAATAACTGCTCTAGACCTGCTCGAATCAGGTCAAGACCGTCTGGATAGGCCAGGAAGGCATCGAGAATCTCATGCCGATACTCGTAGTCCCAACGATCCGCAGTGAAGTTGAAATTGTCTAGAACCAGCATGTAGGCATCTAGGCAGCTTTCATAGCTCGCTTGGGCCGTGAACTGGGCCAATGCCTTAATCCAAGTCGCCTTGTAACGGCGATCGCCGAAACGTTTTACGTCTTGGACAAACGTTGCATCCTGAGTAATGACGCCACTAGCAGCGTTGAAAAGCGTCCAGGCTTTCCAAACTTTGTCTTTTAGCTTCAGTAGTTTCATGGCAACCCCAGGATGCGCTGGGTGCAGTATATCCTCAATCACCGGGCCAGGCTGCCTGTGTCATAGCTATTTAGTACATTTGCTTTTCTAGGCGGCACCAATGCCAGTAGTGAGAGTTCTCTACCTAGAGTCTCAAGCGAACCTTAACCCTGAGCCGAAAAAGACTCGTGGTAGGCGACTATCCCAGCAGGGCAAGGGCTGCCCAGCGAAATAGCCTGAAAATACTCTGGCGGGACATCAGGCAAGACAAGCAGCGGCTCTAACTTGAAACCGAAGCGAGAGTAATATCCGGGCTCCCCGAGTACAACGCACCCGGCAGCGTCAAGCAGGCGTAGCTCAGCAAGGGCTTGCTTCATAAGTCGAGTCCCGACGCCCTGGCCTTGGTGCTCTGGAGCAACTGAGATTGGCCCAAGTCCGTACCAACCAGTTGCCCCACTGGAAATAGTGACGGGTGAAACAGCGACATGCCCAATGACGGCCCCATCATCTTCAGCAACCAGCGAGACCGCTAGCTGTCCCGAGCTACGCAGTGCGTTGACAATGAACTGCTCTGTGTGATCAGTGTGCGCAGCGTTCAGAAATGCTGAGATAGTTACAGCCTCAATCGCGGCGACGTCAGCTGGTGCTTCTTTTCTGATCCAGATGCCCATGATGCTCAGAGATGACAACTACTGGTCTGGTGTTAAAGGTCGATGTCCTCCCACTAACTCTGCAGATCCGCTAATCTCCAGACAACACCGTCGAGGCGACTGGCGACTCTGGCATGAGTCAGTCTGGGCTGGCAGTGCTGTGTAGAGTCACCCGCCAGTCGATCGTCGGCCTCGAAAAGCCCCTTGTAAGCAGAGCGCCTTCAAAATGGCTGGAACCATTGGCAGGCAAAAAATTGACTCTTTAATTGTCCTGCCATTCTCGGTCTTCCAGCTCTTTTTACAGCAACAGCAGTGGGTCCTCAATTTCTTGGATGCACTGCCGCTCGGCAGCACGGATGTTGAAGTAGATGCCATCAGCCCAGACATAGACATAACGCTGCTGCTTGAGAGACCGGCGTTGCCAGTCCTGATGCTCCGTGCTTCGCTTTGAGACGACTAATCGTCGCGGCAGAGAGTCCTTGGGCTTCTGGCCCTAGCAGGGCTCTGAGCGCCTCACTGAAGTCGCCTGTAGAAACCCCTTTGAGGTACAGCCACGGCAGCAGTTCCTCTACACTGCGAGCCCGTTTCAGGTACGGCGGCAGTAGCTGGGAGGTGAACTTTATCCCGCTGGCACTGCGGTCTCGCACCTTCGGCACTTGAATCTCGACTTCCCCAACCCCGGTGGTAATCCTGCGCTCCGGCAAATAGCCGTTGCGCACGACGACTTGCCGACCTTGCTCATCCCGACGGTCTCGATATTGCTCTACTCACATCTTGCACCTTTGCAGAAGAGATGAGAGAACAGGGCGTGAAACCTATACACAGCAAGAACTATGAAAATTCTTGCCCACGCCCAAGAGCTAATCTACTCACATCTTGCACTTATTGATTTGCACCTTGCAGCAGCAGGTAGCCAGGCTTGTGAGGAAGACTCTGTCATTCTTGAAGAGGTTGGATAACCACATCGGTGAAATCTGGTCTTC
>PXDR01000426.1 GCA_003566335.1 Cyanobacteria bacterium T3Sed10_344R1 | reverse complement strand
TAGCGGAACTCCCCGAAGCCGCCCAAACCTGGATGGTTGGCGACACTGAAGCTGACATCATCGCCGCCCAGACCCATCAAATCCCGATTGTCAGCGTCTTAAGCGGCATCCGCGATCGCACCCGCCTGAGCGCCCACAACCCCGACTTTATCGTGGAAAATCTGGAAGCAGCCGTCGATCTAATTTTGCGTCAAACCCTGCAAACAGCCGAAACTTAACCGCTACTGGCTCAAGTATCCGGGGAGGCTCTGACGACCCCGGAGCCACATCAGATAAGACTGCCGAAAGAGCTAACTATCGAAACGAAACTACCGCAAAAAGCTGCTGGTTAACCACAGCACCAAGAACGTGACCACCGTGGCAATCACCTCTGGCGACGCCCAATCAAACTGGGCACCCTGAGGAATCAGCAACCCGCCCAACAGCAAGCCTGCCCCCAAGCCAATCACCAAGCCCCCTAAGGTCAGCAACACCGAGCGCCAGAACTTGCGCTCCTTACGATTGAGAAAATAAACGCTACAGGCCACCCCTAGGGCTAACCCGGTTGGCGGCGCATAGACCCCAACGGTAGCCAGGGCTAAGTAAGCCACGCTTGGCCAAAGCAACTCTGTGCGATTAGGGCTATCTAGCACGCCCTGCAACCACTCCGGGCTGCTCGCCTTGGGAAGCGTGGGCATCTGTTCTGCCGCTGCTTCAGCCAGCTTTTCCGGAAACCGGATTCGGTCTGGCACCTTAATTTTGCCCTCTTGGCGCAGCCGCAGCCGCTCCATCAAAATTGCGTCATAGGCGGTCTCAATCGCCTCGATTTGCTTGCGATCATCGCCACAAGCATCCACCAGACGACTCCGGGCTTCCTGAATCTCGTCAAACGACGATGCCTCAGTTAGTCCTAAGGTTTCATAAGCATTTTGCTGGCTCATCAGGAAACCTCCGAAAACAACCGCCAGGGTCTTATCTTGCCCTCGGCTTTCTCTGCCCCTATGCACCAGGGCACCGGGCAGGAAGTCCAGAAACTTAAGTACCACCTAGCCAATAGTGTAACCATCTGCCCCCCAAAATCGGAAGCTAGATTTTGCCCCAGTTTCTCCCAGGTCAAGAATCTAGCCGAACAACCCAGCGCTTGAGAACATTCCTGGGCAGAACTACAGTCCGTCCACGGATGCACCACGGATGCATTTGCCGCCTAACCTGGTTGCTCGACTGCTCTTGCTCAACTGCTCGAATAACCGCTGAACTAATCCTAGCCTGTTCTTTTATTCTCAGGGGGCCAGAAGATCGGGATGTCTGCCCCGGCATACCGCCAAGGGGCTCCGCTTCCCCCGGCCTGTCGGGTCAACCTCTCCCGATCATCGGGGATTCCTCCGTAGTTTTGCGCAGTAGAGGACTTTTTTAGGTAAACTGCTGTGGCGTCCTTCCACCTGTGCCTGCCATCGGCTGCAAGGGCTCCCAGGCTGAGCAGGAGGGTGAAGCAACGTCCCCGAGCTAACCGGCGCAAAAGCAACCCGGCGCAAAAGCAAGTTAACAGCAGTGGATTCTAGGAAAGTTGCTGGGCCTTAACCCATCGTTACGCCAAAGCTACAGACATTCTCCGCCGAAACCGTTAGCTTAGAGGGCAGCTTCTACCCGTTTCTAGATTCTTGTTTTATTTAAAGGGGTACTTAATTAAAGGGCGCTTTTTCAGGGGGCTCTCAGGGTCGCCCTCCAAACAACAGGTCTCGCCTTAGCACGTCTCCCAGCCGTTTCGCTGACACCCTAAAGCTAGGATCAAGCCAACGCAGCCGCCGCCGAATCCACTAAATTTAACTGATAGCCCCAACTAACTTGTTCAACGCCATTATTCAAACTCTGTCCAGGCACCATCTATCCAAGCAGCATTTATCCAAGCACCATCTGTTCAAGATCGCTTGTTCAAACAAAGCTCCGGTTCAAACTGTTGGATTTGCTACGAATCAGGATGAATCAGGTTGTTATTAGCAGGGGTAGGTCGGGAGCAGCATAATGAGGTCAGCATGGAGTCGCCGCATGTTCGGAACATTAGGGGGGTGTGGCACCCTAGGCAATTGCCTCTCGACACTGGTTCAGATAATGTCTAAATCCAAGGTGGCACTGCTGCTGTGGCCCAGAGCCCCCACTCTGACCGAAGGATTCACCTTGAACGCTCGCTAACGTACACTTCAGTCCCCGATGTGACTATGGCTTCCGCCAAGATCCTGGTTGTTGACGATGATCCTGCGATTCGCAATCTGATTTACCGCTTTTTAAGCAAGCAAGATTATCAGATGGAGTCGGCAGCAGATGGAAAGAACGCCCTAGAGACCTTTGACCAATTTTCACCTGATCTGGTGATTCTAGACGTTAACTTGCCAGATGCGAACGGCTACGACCTGTGCAAAGAGATGCAGGGTCGCACGGGCGTCTTTGTGTTGCTGCTGACTAGCCGCACCGACGAAGCTGACAAAATTCGTGGCTTTAACCAGGGGGCTGATGATTACATCACCAAACCCTTTAGCCTCGGCGAGCTGGAAGTTCGCGTAGGGGCCATCCTCAAGCGGCAGCGGCCCATGACCACAGCCGAACAACAGCGGCTGATGTTCAACCAGTTGGCCATTGACCCAGTTCGGCGAGAAGTGACCCTCAATGAGGATCTGGTGCCCCTAACTGCCCTGGAGTTTGATTTGCTGCATTTCTTAGCGAGCCATCCAGGTCGGGTTTGGCGACGGGCTGAGTTGATTCAAAAAGTGTGGGACTACGAGTACGTGGGCGATCAGCGGGTGGTGGATGTCCACATTGGCCAGATCCGTAAAAAAATTGAGATTGACACCAGCCAACCCGCCTTAATTCAAACGGTGCGGGGGGTCGGCTACAAATTTGAGCCCCCGATGACGCCTGAAGGCACAGAGTCGTAGCTCTCCTAGGATAGAAAGGCTGAGGCTAGTGCAGGGGAGAGTGTTGAAGGGTTATGGCCTGGTTCGTCAAGATTGAAACAGGGCAGGTGGATAAAGCCACCTTTGATCAGTACGTACCGGATCATCTGGCTTATGTGCGATCGCTGATTGATCGCGGTCATGCTGCCCGCACTGGCTACTGGGCTGAGC
>PXDR01000120.1 GCA_003566335.1 Cyanobacteria bacterium T3Sed10_344R1 | reverse complement strand
GAGATCAGTCGTCCAGGAGCAAGTTTGACGGTTTTTGCAGACGGCATCCCCCGCCGATTCATTCTGTCAGGTCGCGATGGGCGCAACGCCAGCACTCCCAGCCGCATTGGAACTAGTTCTCACTTTGGCCGCAGGCGAGCGGGTCGGCAAGCACCGATTCACGGTCGTTCTGGTGGTGATGGTCAAGATGGCGGCAATCTCACGGTTTACTACGACAATCTCGAAGATTTGCAGCACATCTATGTAGAGTCTGCCGGGGGACGAGGCGGACGGGGCAGTGCGGGGCGCGATGGCTGGTCTTGTCGGCCCCGCCAGGATCTGGAATCCCCTGAACTCCCCAACATTCAGCCCCCAGAGTTCGAGCCTCCGGATATTCCTGATTCAATTCCGATTGACCCCTCAACCCTGCCCGATTCTATCGATCCGTCAGCTCTGCCTGATTCAATCGAGCTAAAACAACAGTCAAAACAAGGGCTGAAACAGCAGCCGTCTTGGGTACAGGTTGGCCAGTTCTCTAACACCGACCTAGACTGTCGGCGACTGCCTGCCCGGGCGGGCAGCCCAGGACGGAATGGTCGTCCGGGTCGCCTGCAAATCGTGAACCGAGATGAGCGCCTGCCGCTGGAAACCCCTCAAGCTCGGGGCCGCTTGGCGACGCTATTCAGTCAATCCCATGACCTGTCTCGGCACGTGTGGCGGGAAAGAACCGGAGCGGCTAACCTGTTGGCTACCGATTCAGTGATTGCAGACACCTATCTGGAATTTATAGAACGACTAGAGGCCACCGCTCAAATTATTTGGGAGGTAGATCACTCGGTTTCTGACTTTGCCGCAGCCGCAGCAAGTCTGACGCTCCAGGATGACGGTCAAGTTTATCTAGATTTGGGAGAGGACTTTTGGGCGTTGACCGATACTCGTCCCCAGGACAACCTGACGGAAGTGGCTGTGACCACGCTGATTCCAGCAGAAGAAGTCACCACCTTGGCCCTGGGGCGAGTGGGTACCCAAGTTGAAGGAACCACCCTGGCGGTGATTGACCAAGCTGGACACGCCGCAGATTTGGACACAACGTTTGAAATTCGCTATCAGGTGACGACTCGCGACAACCTGAGACAGACTCGGGTGAACTGGCAAACGCAATATGACGGTGCAGTGCCCCCGGAGGCCGTAACCCGAGATTACAACCGATTCATTGTGGATCTAGACGCGCTGCCGATTGAGCCCCAATATCTCCAGCCCGGCACCCCTGTGAATATTGAGATCACGGCAACCCGAACTCTAGGAACCCAATCAACGACTCAGTCTCTGCACTGGCAGCAGCAGCTTCGATAACTCCAATGAAAAAAGATCTGCTGATGTAGTGGGATGAAAAGCGGCAGCGGCCCCTAAAGTACGAGAACCCTCCTGGCCTAGAGGCCAGCCCCCTGCTGCCAAATCTTGAGCCAGTCTGGGGCAAGATTGCGGCGCTGTGGGGCTTAGAGCGTGGCCCTAGGGAAAGCTGCTGGCAAGCCATCCTGAGACAGGGGAAGCGCTGCCCACCAATCATCACTGAAGGCTGGAAAAAAGCATTAGCGCTCCCCACCTGCGGCCTGGAACCGTGCATTGGGTCATGGCCAACATGAACTCAGGAAAGACAGTAGCCATGGGCCGAGACTGGGCCAAACCCCACATCGCCGCTGGTGGCGTAGTGGTGGTGCTGAGTCCGCTCAACAGTTTGGGTGAGCAGACGGCTAAAGACTGGGACTTTCCCCATATCCACGACTACAACGCCGATGCCACCAGCCAGCAGGCACTACAGATGGACATCAGAGCCCACGGTGGCATCGTCGGCTGCATCAACTCAGCTCCCAGGATGGCTCGGATCATCCCCCAGGATGCGCCCTTGCTGCTAATCATTGACGAAGCGGGCCAAACCCTCGGGGATGCCGCCATGGCAGGAACCCTCAAAGGATGCTACTCAGAATGCTGGGAAGCTGCGATCGCATTGATGCAGCGGGCTATCAATGGCAAAGGTGGGATCGCTTTAGCTGAAGCCGGGCTGAGTACCCCCACCATTGAGCTAGTGCAAATCTTGTCAGGCTGCGATCGCACCTACGGCATCGACCATAAACGCATCGGCAAGCCATGGCCCACGACGCTTTATCGAGCCACCCCAGCCAGCGACTTTCGGGGCAAATTGCTAGCTGCCTGCGAGCATCGGCCCCAGCTCGTCGTGACCTCCAGCAAAGCAGAAGCCAAACGCTTGGAGCGAGCGGCCCAGATGCGAGGGATTACTGCGATCGCCATCCATGCCGATTCCAATGAGGCGGGACGCTTTGCCGACTTCTTCGAGAACCCAAACAACTGGCTCAGAGAGCATCGGCCCCGGCTACTGATTCTTTCTCCATCAGCCAAAACCGGTATTTCCATTGAGGGCGGTATTGCCGCAGAGGATGCTTACTTCGAGCAGGTTTGGGGCTACTTCCCTGGCCTAGACCTAGATTGCTGGACTCAGCTCCTAGGCCGCTATCGGCCCTCAGTGCCTCGCCAGATTTGGGTTGCGGCCTACATCAACCCTGAGCCAGGGGAAAGCCCCCACCGCTGGACTCAGCTCAACGAACTGCACCAAGCCGAAACTCGATACAGTGCAGCGGCAGGCTTTGCCCCAGCCGCCAGCGATCCCCATGACGCCGCCATCAAAGAATTCCTGGCCGCTCGACGGCAGCGGGCTTGGGCCGCCAAAATTCGAGCTGCCGATGCCTTAGCGGATGCTCTGGTGGCGGCTGGCCACGAGGTTTCCGTGGTGCGCTCAGGGGTAGAAAAAGACGAGGAGATCACCGAGCTGTGGCATCAAATCAAAGTCCAGCTCGCCACTGAAGACTCAGAGCTACACGCGGGGCTAACGGTTGATTCAGCCATCCACACTGAGAAATGGGCCAGTAAGGTTTTGCTGGCAAATGATGCAGGCTACGAACAGCGCTGCATGGCCGCCAAAGTCAGACTGATCGCCCGGTTCCCAGGCATCAACTGGGATAGTGCTGACCTCTGGTTTGAGGCAGTCTTTCGACCCCGGCAAAATCCCACCAAAGACTCTCCTAGCAGTGGCCCCTTGGCCCCAGGCG
>PXDR01000041.1 GCA_003566335.1 Cyanobacteria bacterium T3Sed10_344R1 | reverse complement strand
TTTCGCCTCGGGATGGCTCCGACCATTCCGGCTGCGCGGCAGTTGGTTAACCATGGTCACATCACCGTCAATGGTCGTGTGGTCAGCATTGCCAGCTATCAGTGTCGGCCTGGCGACGTGATCACCGTGCGCGATCGCGATGCGTCTCGCAAGCTGGTAGAAGCCAACCTGGAGTTCCCAGGCTTGTCTAACCTGCCAAACCACCTAGAGTTTGACAAAGCCAAGCTTGAAGGCAAGGTTAACGGCGTGATTGAGCGGGAGTGGATTGCCTTGAACATCAACGAACTGTTGGTGGTTGAGTACTACTCTCGTCAAGCCTAATCTCGTCAAGCCTAACCTGAGGCGACTCACGCTCAAATTGATTGGTTTAATTACCGCGCTCGTCCCACCATCTCCGACTCTCCGACCCTTTGGGAGATAGGGACACGCCCGATCCGGCGAAATGGGATCGGGCAAGACTCAAAAAAGAGTCCAAACTCAAAGTCCTGCCAAGCCCGTCAGCTTAGCAGGACTTTTTTTATGGAGTTTTATGGAGGAAAGCAGGGCTATTTCTTCGCTTTCCAGGTGCCGCCGTAGGTATAGCCAGGATTGCCCTGGCTAACTTGAGGCCAGCAGGTGGGGCAGACAAATTGCCAGGGCTGATCAGGCTGCAAGCGCACCCGGTAGAGTACCGGGGCTATTTCTTGGCAGCGATCGCAGGCTTTTGTCCGCTGTCGAACCATCAGCTACCCCCAAACAAGGCCCGAAATCATAGCCAGTCAGGATTGAGTTGGACTGCGGAAAATCCCCCACAGTACTAAGGCCAACAGGCTGAGATAGCCCAGCGCCATTGACCATTCTTGCCAGGTACCGCTAAGACTCATGACCGTTCCTCAAGCTGCCTTGCAAGCTGTCCTTAAAGCTGGCCAAACCCTTTCTTCTTCTTTGCTTTCTTCTGCTTCTTAGCGCTGCCGCCATAGCCTCGGAAGCCAGGCTGAGGCCCGCCGCCGCCCATGCCGGGCATTCCACCACCGCCCATACCTGGAAAGCCACCCCCCATGCCGGGGAAGCCGCCGCCCATACCGGGCATACCAAATTGACCTTGGCCCATTTGCTGCATCATTGCCCGCATCCGCTGGAAGTCGCTGACCAGCTTGCTGACGGCTTTGTCGTCATAGCCTGCGCCCCGAGCCACCCGGCGACGGCGACTGGGAGACCCTGACAGCAGCTCCGGATTTTTGCGCTCGTCTAGGGTCATGGAGTTGATCATGGCTTCGCAGCGCTTCAGTTGGGCTTCCCCTTCCTGGAGCTGTTCGCTGGAAATCTTGTTGGCCATGCCGGGGATCAGCTTCATGATGCCGCCGAGAGACCCCATGTTTTTCATCAAGCGAGTTTGCTTGAGAAAGTCGTTGAAGTCGAATTTTGCTTCTAGGATCTTGGCCTGAAGTTTTTCGGCATCGGCGATGTCAACTTCTTCCTGGGCTTTTTCCACCAGGGTGAGCACATCCCCCATGCCCAGGATGCGGGAGGCCATCCGGTCGGGGTAGAAGGGCTGGAGTGCCTCGACTTTTTCGCCGACGCCAATGAATTTAATTGGCTGACCGGAGATCCGCCGCACGGAAAGGGCGGCCCCACCCCGAGAGTCGCCGTCCATCTTGGTGAGGATAGCGCCGGTGATGCCGATTTGTTCGTGGAAGGTGCGGGTGAGGTTGGCCGCTTCTTGGCCGGTCATGGCGTCTACCACCAGCAGCACTTCATGGGGCTGAGTGGTGGTTTTAATTTGGGCCAGTTCGGCCATCATGTCTTGGTCAATTTGCAGGCGGCCTGCCGTGTCAATAATCACGGTGTCGATGCCGTCTTCCCGCGCCTTGGCTACCCCTTGCTGGGCAATGTCTACGGGGCTGGCGTCGCTGCCCAGGTCAAACACCGGCACGCCAATTTGCTGGCCTAGGGTGCGCAACTGGTCGATGGCGGCGGGGCGATAGACGTCGGTGGCCACCAGCAGGGCATTGCGGTTTTGCTTGCGCAGGTGCAGGGCGAGCTTGGCGGTGGCGGTGGTTTTACCGGTACCCTGCAAGCCTGCCATCAGCACAATGGTGGGGGCATTGTCGGCTTTGGCTAGGGGGACGTTGGTCTCCCCCATGACACCCACGAGCTCGTCGTGGACGACTTTAATAAACTGTTGGTCGGGCCGAACGCCCGCCACCACTTCGGCTCCGACGGCCTTTTTCTGAACGTCGGCGACAAAGTCTTTCACCACCTGCAGGTTGACGTCCGCTTCTAGCAGCGCCCGGCGCACCTCTCTCAGCGCTTCCTGGACATTGGTTTCTGAGATTTTGTCCTGGCCGCGTAGCTTTTTCCAGGCTCCTTCTAAGCGCTCAGAGAGGGCGTCAAACATAGGGGAAAAGGGGGAATGAGAAAAACGAGTGAAAAGTAGGTGACAAGACTGCTAAAGCCACTGCCAAAGCAAAAAATAGTCTGCTCGGGCGGTTTTCCACTGGCAACCTTGCTCACCTGCTAGTCCATTCTAAAGGGTTTGGTTCAACCCCTATCAGTTGGCCATCGTAAATGGGGGGCTGATGGGGCAGGGCTAGGGCGATTAGGATAGAGGCCAGGGTATATGAACTGTCGATGAACTGCCTACGAACTGCCCACAGGCTGTTGCTCCTATATGACCGGAAAGACTGCTGGGGAGATGGAGAAGCTAGACAGAACGGTGGCGGAGAGTTGCGAATTTATGAACTAAAGGAGTCTGGGGAGTTGTCATGACGGATAAATTGCGATCGCATCCTAGCCCCAACCCGGTGATTAACCCTGCGCTTGAGTTAGAGGTGAGTCAGGGGTGGCCCACAGCCGTGCCGCCGCAGGCAGATTTAGCCCTGTTTCAGCGCTACAGCCATCTGATTGTGGCGATTCTCGATGCGAGTAGCCTCCACTTGCGCTGGATGAATGACCACTTTTGCCAGCTCACCGGCATTTCTCCCCAGGAACCCAGCACGGCAGATGCCCAGGCGGTGCTCAGCTTGTTCTCGCCGACCGATCAACAGGCGTTGCGTCAGCTCTATCGGCGGCATATGTTGCAGGCGGTGCTGCAACATCGCTATCAACAGCCGAACTTAGTT
>PXDR01000071.1 GCA_003566335.1 Cyanobacteria bacterium T3Sed10_344R1 | reverse complement strand
TCTACCAAGGCTATTGGCAACTGGGGCGGCTGGTGGAGTATTTTCAACTGCCCATTCCCCGCTACAGCGCTGCTGTCGGAGCCAATGGGCTCTATGCCCTCTACTGGCTGTTGCGTAAGCTGCCCCTATGGCTAGGGCGGTCGCGGACAATTTATTGCGATCGCAGCGCCACCGAACTCACCGGCAACCCCAATGGCCTAATTCGAGCCTTAGCCAAGCTCGCCGCAGGCCAAGCCAGAGCCATTACGACCCAGGGCAGCACGCCCCCCGCCCTAGAAAGCCTAGACATCCTCAGCCCGATCGACCTGCCCACCGCCCTGAGCTTTGGCAGCCTATCGCCCCAGATCCCCCTATCTACTCTGCTGACCTGGGATTTGCAAAATCCCTATCGGGACTGGCTAGCCTTCAACCATCCCCATCCCCCCCTAGGGATGCGGCTGTATATCTTGAGTCGCTACGGCCAGTATTGGCAGGTGGGCAGCGCCATCCCCTGGGGCGACCTCAGCCCCAAACCCACCACCGCCACCAAAGGTAAGGGATTTGCCTACTGGCAACCGCTGCTGCTGCTAGCTGGGCCGTACAGCGGCTTTATCCTCGGCCTGGCTGCCGGGCTGGGATTGTGGGGGGTGGGTGCGATCGCAACCGCCATCGACTGGCCCCCCCTCGACTGGCTGATGTGGCTGCGGGGAGACAGTTCAGTCATGCGGGCAGCCCTGTACATGGGCGTCGGCATCGGCTTGCTGGTGCGCATCAACCCCTTCTTTCCCGACTTCAAAGCCGAATGGATGCAGCTGAATCCGCCCTTAGCCCACCTGATCGACAATCCCAACTGGACGCCCAAAGACAGCATTACCGTGCGCCTAGACGGCAAACTCCTAGGCCGTCCAGGACTCCACAACTGGCTCGGGCAAGACCTGATGCTACAAACCCCCCAGGGGCTCATCAAGCTCCACTTCTTAGCCTCCCTCGGCCCCTTAGGCAACCTATTTCACCGCCTGCCGCCCCACCTGCTAATTGGCCAGCGCGTCACCGTCACCGGCTGGTTCCGCCGAGGCGTCACCCCCTGGATCGACGCCGATCGCCTGCGCACCACTGACGGCACCCTAGCCCAGAGCGGCCATCCCTTCTGGTCAACCCTAGTGAGCTTTAGCGCCATTGCCCTAGCCCTATGGACAATTCTGCAAGGCAGTCCCTAGAGATCCAAAAATCAGCAGTCCATCCACCCATCCCGCACTAGCCAGAGTAAAGAAATATTGCAGAAACCCAATCGGGAGTGTTAAGTTATATTTCAGAGCTTCAGAACGTCAACCTGTGACTTGCACTGCTGGCTTCAAAAAACAGCCTAAGTTTAGTTGCAGACGCCCATTTGGGCAGACGGTATCGGGTTCTCCTACTCTCAACACAGCAAAACCCGCCAGCCGATTTTCGGCTGGTTTTTGTCGTAAATCCCAAGGATTTTCCGGGCAGGTTCACTGAACATGTCCAAGGCAGCCGCGAGAAGCTTGTCTAGCTGGTCGGAGATCCCCTTTAGGCTAGACGGGCCAAACAAATCTCCAAGTTTGAGCCAAAATCTACCCTGGGGTTTAGAGCTTTAGCCAACAGCCGTCTCCACCGCGTGATACTTTAGTGATTGGCGCAAGATGCTATTACCCTTTACTCTCCCCTCATCCCCTACAGGTGCGACAAGACTTCCCTGGGAGGGTTTATCTGGGCGAGAAAGGCGTCGGGATCACTTGAAGTCCCGATTCTGGGCTGGCCATGAGACAGCCTTTGAAGACTCAGCCTTTGAAAATTTGTTGACGAGACGGGTGCGATCGCACAGGTGGAACCGCATGGTTAACGTGCTGCCAACTCAAACACAGCTAGGACAGCGTTCAGAGAATCCAGCACTTGGCGGCTATCGTTTCACCTTGTTTGCCCCCGACCTTTACATAACCCGTTGTCCGCTAAAGACAAGTTTGACGCCAGGATGACCTGGGGTCTTGTTGTGTTGATATAACCAAAACGTTGAGGTATCTTCCATGTCAATTCGCATTTATGTCGGCAATCTACCCAAAGACGTAGAGCGCGAAGAGCTTGAGGCCGTTTTTGCCGATCACGTCGAAGAAATCGTCTCCGTCAAGCTAATCTCCGATCGCAAAACCGGTAAATGCCGGGGCTTTGGCTTTGTCACCGTTAAAACGGATGAGCAAGCTGACGCTATCGTCGAAAAGTTCACCGGCCATACGCTTCAGGACAATGTCCTGAAAATTGAGAAAGCCCTGCCCCGTAAATCTGGGGACGAAGGTGAGGCTACCCCCGCCGTACGTCGCAAGGGCGGCAGCAAAAGCGCTAGCACTCGGACGCCTGCGGCCAGCACTGGTGGTGGCGATGTCCAGCCCGACCCTCGCTGGGCCGGAGATTTAGCCAAGCTCAAGGAGCTACTGGCTGCCCAAACCACCGCGCCTTAAGATCGCTCTTTAGAGAAACGCTCTTTAGAGATCGATCAAGAGATCTAAGAGATCTTGTCGGGGAAAATTACCCCAAGACCAATTAAGATCCACCTTTGACCCCAGTCTCTCGCGAGGTTGGGGTCGATTAAGGATTTCCGCTGTCGCCCTGTCAGATCACCCGGTTGAATAGGATGGCGTCATCGAACTAGCACTTCGATCGCCGCTAAATTGTCCGATAAGTTACGATTGTTAAAGATTAAAAGAATATTCGGGCCGTATTGCCGACGCCTTGAGGGCTAGCCATGCGGTGCCGCCCGTCCCGCAGCATTCACCCACTCTGGAATCCCCCATGACCCTTGCGATCCGCAACGTAGCCATCATTGCCCACGTTGACCACGGTAAAACCACCCTGGTCGATGCCCTGCTGAAGCAGTCCGGCATCTTTCGCGAGGGCGAAGAGGTACCCGATTGCGTCATGGACTCCAATGACCTAGAGCGGGAGCGCGGCATCACGATTCTGTCCAAGAACACCGCCGTCCACTACAGCGACACCCTGATCAACATCGTTGACACCCCTGGCCACGCCGACTTTGGTGGCGAAGTGGAGCGGGTTCTAGGCATGGTAGACGGCTGTATTTTGATTGTGGACGCCAACGAAGGCCCCATGCCCCAGAC
>PXDR01000113.1 GCA_003566335.1 Cyanobacteria bacterium T3Sed10_344R1 | reverse complement strand
TGCCCCTGACACTGTTGCTGCCCCTGTCGATAGCTTCAGCGGTGCAGCCGATTTTAATTGGTCAGGCTATTTCCCTAGTGCGCCAAGAGCCCACCGCCTGGTTTCTAGAAGGACAGACCACCCAAGGGGGGCTGAACCTGCTGGTGATTTTGCTGCTGGTAACTGTCGCCGTGCGGCTCATCCTCGACGGGGTGCAGAGCTACCTGGTGCAAAAAGCCGGTCAGCAAATTACGGCAGACATTCGCAATGACCTGTTTCACCACGTCACTGCCCTGGCTTCCCGGTTCTTCGATCGCACCCCTGTTGGTCGGCTAATTACCCGGTTGACCAGTGACGTAGACGCCCTTGGGGATGTGTTCTCCACGGGCGCTGTTGGCATCCTCAGCGATATTTTCTCCATGCTGGTGCTGGCGGTGGCGATGTTTGCCCTACAGTGGCAACTCGCCCTGATGCTGGTGGGGCTTCTGTTTCCGATGGGGGGGCTGATCATCTACTTTCAGCAGCAGTATCGCAAGGCCAATTACCGCGCCCGAGAAGAACTTTCGGCTCTGAACGCTACCCTGCAAGAAAATATTGTTGGCATTGCCGTGGTGCAACTGTTTCGGCGGGAGCGGGTGAACGCCGATCAATTCCGCGACACCAACCGCAGCTACATCAAAGCCGTCGATAAAACCATCTTTTACGATGCCGCCGTCTCGTCTAGTCTGGAGTGGATTTCTTTAATTGCGATCGCTTGTGTGTTGGCCTTGGGGGGGCTGCTGGTGATGGGCGATACCCTCACCTTTGGTACCTTGGCCTCATTCATTTTGTTTGCCCAGCGCTTATTTGACCCCCTGCGTCAATTTGCTGATAAGTTCACCGCGATTCAGGCTGGACTGACCGCAATTGAGCGGATTAGTGATTTATTCAACCAGCCGATTGAAATTCGCGATCCCGAGCAGGCGGGCCAGCCACTCCCAAACGCCCAACTCAAAACCCAACACCCAAAATTCCAGGTTCAAGCTTCAGGTGCGATCGCAACTCCAGGAGAAATCCGCTTCAACCACGTCTGGTTCGGCTACAAACCCGACGAGTACATTCTGCGCGACCTAGACTTCACCATTCGACCGGGGGAAAAAGTCGCCTTAGTAGGGCCAACAGGGGCCGGGAAAAGTTCGATCATCCGCTTACTCTGTCGGCTGTATGACGTGCAGCAAGGCCAGGTGTTATTGAATGGGGCCAATGTGCGCGACTTGCCCCAAGCCGAACTGCGGCGGCAAATGGCGGTGATCCTGCAAGATGGCTTTTTGTTCTCAGGGGACGTTAAAACCAACATAACCCTGGGGGAAGATTACTTGCCGGGAGAGGTTGAGCGGGCGGCAGAACAAACTAACGTGGCCCAGTTTATTGAGCAACTGCCCCAGGGCTATGACACCCAACTCCGCCAGCGGGGCACCAACCTATCCGGCGGCGAAAAACAGCTCCTAGCCTTTGCCCGAGCCGCCATCCGCAACCCCAGCATTTTGATTTTGGACGAAGCCACCGCCAACCTAGACGTTGGCACCGAGGCACTGATTCAAGATGCCCTAGAGCGGCTGTTGGTAGGCCGTACCGCCATCATCATTGCCCACCGCCTCTCGACCATTCGCAATGTCGATCGCATTTTGGTACTCAAACAAGGGCAGCTCGCTGAGCAGGGCAGCCACGACGAACTGCTGCGCCAGGGCGGACTCTACGCCAGCCTCTATCGTCTCCAAATGCTGGCAAGCTAAAGCCCAAGGCGAAGTTGCGGCAAAGTTGCGGCAGCGAGGCCATCCCTACCGGAGCAACACGCTCCAGGTCACCGGCCCGACAATGCCATCTGCTTCAATGCCAGCGTTCCGCTGCACCTGAATGACGCCGCGCTCCGTTTCTGGGCCAAAAATACCGTCTAGGCTGCCGCTGTAGGTGCCCAAAGTGCGCAGTCGCTGCTGGAGCCTGACCACCGCTGGGCCTTCCATCCCCATTCGCAGAATGGGCAGTTCCACCGGCACCGTCTCAGCCGTTGGTGCAGCCTCGGGCGATGGGGCTGGGGCGGCGTTCCCGACCTCTGCCCCGGCTTCCATCCCTAGATGAGGACTCCCATCTTCTGCTGAATCTCCCTCCCCAGGGCTGCCCCCCGCGTGAGGGCTGTCACTCAGGTCAGCATCAGCCGCCGCCCCCTCTGCCGTCGTTCCGTCTGCCGTCGTCTCGACTACGGACGGATCAGACTCAGCGCCCCTGGCTTCAGAGCTTGGAGGCAGCCCATCTGCGATTGTGGGCAGCAACCGCGACCAGGTCGCTGGGCCAACAATGCCGTCAACAGTCACCCCCGCCTGCTGCTGAAAGCGGGCAACTGCGGCGGCGGTGTCCTCACTGTACTGGCCGTCTACGGCTCCCCGGTAAAACCCCAGTAGCGTCAGCAGCGCCTGAACTTCCATCACCGCATTGCCTTCGCTGCCCGGTTGCAGGATAGGGCGATCTGGGGCCGTGGTCTCGGCCTGGGTCTGGGTTGGCGGTTGGGCTAGGGCTGCTGCTGGGGTCAGCATCAAGGGCGCAAGCATCAGCCAGGGCAGGGAAAACAGCAGTCGCATGGGCGATAAAGATAAAGGCAAATGGGATCAGGGCGAAGGGACGGCGGCAAAATCTGCACTGAGCTTAGCAGACCAGATAAACTGACAGTACTCTCCCATCCGAATCCTACAGCCTTGACTTTTCACTGCTAAACCGTAGGGGCGAGGTTTCCTCGCCCATCTGAACCGGGGGGGCTCTATCAAGATTGAGTATCAGAATTCAGCCCAGAGATTTCCTCTAGAAATTGCCGGTAGTCTAGCCGATGCGTCTTACAGCAGCAACCGATATTTCTATCCCCGATCTCTCTATCCTAGAGCGGCTCCAAGGGGGGCTAGTGGGAGCGGCGGTGGCAGACTGTTTGGCGGCGCTGGGGTTGATGCGATCGCACCAACCCCAATGGCGACCCTGGGTGCAAATTGACGCCTGGCTAAACCATGACGTTCCTCTCGATCCTTCACCCCAAGGCCATAGCTTTACCCAGGTTGTCACCGCCTACAGCAGTCCAGACCCCGCCCCCGCAGAGGCTGCCGTGCGAGC
>PXDR01000033.1 GCA_003566335.1 Cyanobacteria bacterium T3Sed10_344R1 | reverse complement strand
AGTAGACGCCTGCCAGGGCTGCGTAAACCAGAAGCGCAAATGTCATGGGCGAATCACCAGATTACCTAAATCTATTTACCTAAATCTATATTAAGGCTTTCGCCCCCTCACCCGATCTTCCCAGGGCTGAACCCTGATGGCTTGAGGTCAGGGCGCAAGACTGTCAGAGTCCTCAAAACCTGCTCTAGA
Source organism: Cyanobacteria bacterium T3Sed10_344R1 (assembly GCA_003566335.1). GTDB lineage: Bacteria > Cyanobacteriota > Cyanobacteriia > Phormidesmidales > Phormidesmidaceae > PXDR01. The sequence continues at coordinate 2,933 of PXDR01000033.1, read as the reverse complement.
CCTGGGGTGTAGCCGATTTCCCCAAGTTATCCCCAAGTCTGTTTACCGACAATCGCCCCGCCAGCTCAGCCCCAGTTTGGGAAGAACTTGAGAAGATTAGGATGGATCCACCCCCTGTCGCCGGATCTGACCCGAATCTGACGTGGATCCACACTGAATGTGGATGCTAAGATAAAAACTCGATTCACCACATTTCCGACCGACATACCGGACTATCCACGACACCCCCTAAAACGTTCATGGTTCAGACCCCCCTCAAATCCGATCCTTCTGTAAAGCGCCAAGCCTCCAAGCTGGAGGGCATCAAGGAACGCAGCAACTTCCTGCGGGAGCCCTTGGCTACCGAGGTCAAGCAAGACACCACCCACTTCACCGATGCGGCGGTGCAGATCCTCAAGTTCCACGGCTCCTATCAGCAGGACAACCGGGATAATCGGGTGCGGGGTCAAGAGAAGGACTACCGGATGATGCTGCGCACCCGCAATCCGGGCGGGTTGATTCCGGCGCAGCTTTACCTCGCCCTAGACGACCTGTCGGATCAATACGGCAACCACACCCTGCGGGCCACCACCCGTCAGGGCATCCAGCTTCACGGCATCCTGAAGCAGAATCTGAAACCGACCCTGGCCACAATTGTCCAAAACCTGGGGTCAACCTTAGGGGCTTGCGGTGACCTGAACCGCAACGTCATGGCTCCGGCAGCGCCCTTCACTGATAAGCCGGAATATGTGATCGCCCGGGAATACGCCGACAACATCGCCGATCTGCTGCGGCCCCAGACTGAGGCGTACTTTGAAATTTGGCTGGATGGGGAGAAAGCTGTCTCGGTAGAAGAAGCGCCGGAAGTTGCCGCCGCTCGGGAAAATCGGGTGAACGGCACGGTGTTGGAGGACAGCCAGGAGCCGATCTACGGCACCTACTATATGCCCCGCAAGTTTAAGTGCGCGGTGACGGTGCCGGGGGACAACTCAGTGGATGTCTACACCCACGATGTCACCCTTGTGGTGATTACCGACGACCAAGGGGAATTCCAGGGCTTCAATGTGTTGGCTGGGGGCGGTATGGGCCGCACCCACAATAAGGAAGAGACCTTCGCCCGGATTTCTGACGAAATTGGCTATGTGGACAAAGCCGATGTCTACGACCTGATGAAGGCGATTGTGGCTACCCAGCGGGACTATGGCGATCGCATCACCCGTCGCCACGCCCGGATGAAGTATCTGATCCACGACTGGGGGGTGGACAAGTTCCGCCAGCAGGTCGAGCAATATTTCGGCAAAAAGCTAGAGCCCTATAAGCCCCTGCCAGAGTGGCAATTCTATGACTACCTGGGTTGGCATGACCAGGGCGACGGCAAAAAGTTTGTCGGGGTGCAAATCGACAATGGTCGGATTTACGACAACGGCAAGCTCAAGCTGAAGACCGCCCTGCGGCAGATTGTCGAAAAGTTTGATCTGCCCATGCGCATCACCCCGAACCAAAGCGCGGTGCTGTACGACATCGACCCAGCCAACCAAGACGAAATCCAGGCCATCCTCGATCGCAACGGCATTCAAACCCCAGACACGATCGATTCCCTGGTGCGGTTTGGCATGGCTTGCCCAGCGTTGCCCATGTGCGGCCTAGCCGTAACCGAATCTGAGCGGATTATTCCCAGCATTTTGGCTCGGTTGCGATCGCAGCTCAAATCCCTGGGACTCGGCGACGAAAAATTTGTGGTGCGGATGACCGGCTGCCCTAACGGCTGCGCCCGGCCCTACATGGCCGAAGTCGGCTTTGTCGGCATTGCTCCCAACAGCTATCAGCTGTGGCTCGGCGGCAGCCCCAACCAAACCCGGCTGGCCCGCACCTACATCGAGCGGATGCACATTGACACCCTGGAAGCGACCCTAGAGCCGCTGCTGGTGTACTTCAAGCAGTCCCGAGAAACCGGGGAATCCTTTGGTGATTTCTGCGATCGCATTGGCTTTGACGCCCTGCGCCAGTACGCCGAAACCTACACCCCAGCCCGGAGCAACAGCCGCCACCGGGTCGGCGTGGCCCAAGACCTCTACGACCAGCTCAAGACCGTTGCCGAGCAACAGGGTCGGCCCGTGACTGCGGTGACCGCCGACGCCCTACGGGCTTATTTGCACAACCGCTAGTCCGCCAATCCCCGACGGCCAATCGGCGTGGGCAGCCCATCAATACTGCGGCTGCCCTTTTGCTGTTGGTACTGATACAGGCCATCCGGCCCTTTCTGGGTGGCCCAATCCGTCAGCCGCTCCCGCTGACCCTGGTAAGTCATCAACGGCACCCCAAACCCGCAGGAAGTCTGCACCCGCGCCACCTCCTGCACAATGATTTGCCGACTGCCCGGCACCTCAGGGAAGTGGGCCTCCAGATCAGCCCAATCCTCATCGCTCGGCAACACCACTCGCCCCTGACCATAGAGCCGCAAGATCATTGGCTCCCCGGCAAACGCACAAAACATCAGGGTAATCCGACCATTCTCTAGCAGGTGGGCCGAGGTTTCGTTGCCGCTGCCGGTGAGGTCTAAGTAGGCCACCCGCTGCGGCGACAGCACCGCCACCGGGGCCAAGCCCTTGGGGGAGAGATTGATGTGGCCTGTAGAAGCTAGGGGAGCCGTGCCGACAAAAAACAGCGGCTGATCGGCAATGAACGCCGCCAAGGCTGGGGTGATTTGCTCAAAGACTTTCGCCATAGCCACAATCCTGAGTAATTTGGTTTGGTATCAACGTAAGGCGGGATTCTTATTTGCTCTACAGCCCTGCACCCTGACTAACGGCGCTGCCCTATCCCCTCTGGGGAGGCTACGCCAACGACAGGCTCAGGGCGAACGGTTTCAAGTCCGTTCGGGCTGAGCTTGTCGAAGCCCATTGTCAGCAACTTCACAGGGTCGATCCGTCGGATACCCACCTGGTTGATCAAGT
>PXDR01000083.1 GCA_003566335.1 Cyanobacteria bacterium T3Sed10_344R1 | reverse complement strand
GCAGGGCATCCAGGGTCAGGCGGGTCAGGCGTTCTGCATCCTGCGAGACCATGCTGCCAAAGCCCAGGTAGACCGGAGGTGCCCCCTGGGCCAAGAAAGCCACCAAATCCGCCGGAGGCTGCCAGTTGGCTGCTCCATCCAAAAACCAGTAACCGGTGACAAAGGATGAACTATCCCAGTCTGGGGGAATGGGCACAACCTGAGAGCTGTAGCCATAGAGTTTGGGAATAGGGGTTAAGTGAGTAATCGTACAGAAAGTTACGCTAAGGCTGTAAAGCTCTCCCAGCAAGGCATAGAGGCTCCCATGCAACAAATGGCGAATAGCCTGAATCATCAGCTGAGCTTATCGCTATAAATGGGTGAAATTAGCCGACTGGACTGAAGTTGGACTACTTTTCTAAAAAGGTGTCGCTAATAAAATTCTCTGGTGAAAAATCTAAGGTTCCAGCCCTGATGCTGACGTTGAGTAGTTGCTCGGCCCGCAACTTTTCGAGGGCTTTGCATAGTATTAGCAATCTTAATGAAAAGTTCGCCTAGAGTGGCTATCCCGTAAGGGATGCTGCCTTAGCGTAACTTTCTGTGTGCGATTCGTTCAGCCTAAACAGGCTAATAACCTGGGGACGGCTGGCCAGGTGAAAGAAGGGAGCAATCCCGACAGAACCTAGACAACTTAGTTTTCGTGATGGTGAAATTCCATCCCTCTCTGATGCGAGAGTGACAGCATCTCCCACTATTACCTGGGGTGACAGCCAAGTGATAGCCAGCATGGGAGAAAAGGCGGTAACTCGGAACCCGACCGGGAACCCCGTCGAGCATAGCTGAATAGGGTTAACGTCATGTGAACTCACGTCTGAACCGTCGTCATTACGAACAAGCCAACGCGGGTCTAATCCTCCTCTAGGGGGTCTCCAGCTAGGAGAACCAGGCTTGCCCAAAAACGGGAACGGATATTGAGTCAGGCAGCTACAGAACTGACCTGAGCGCATCCTCTATAAACCCGGCGGATAGTGAGAACCTACGTTCAGCGCCAAACGAAGACTAGGAACGAAGTAACCATCCTGTTTGCTCTCAAGATAAGGTCGATAACTTGAGTAGGGAGTCACCCGCAAGCGGCAGAATGGCAGGATTGTCTCAGAAGCTAATGCCTCTAGGAAAGCTAGAGGATAGGCAGACAGAGGCACGACAGTTTGGAAGATAGAGGTGCCAGTCGCAATTGATAAATCATGAGCGAGTTAACGACTACGTATGAGTGGAAAACCCTCCCCTGGCCCAAGCTAGGCAGGAGAGTTTTCAAGTTGCAAAAACGCATCTATCGAGCCTCGCTGCGTGGCGATGTTAAAACAGTCCGTAGACTCCAGCGACTGATGATGAAGTCCTGGTCAGCAAAGTGTTTGGCAGTACGCCGCGTCACTCAGGACAATCAGGGGAAGAAAACGGCAGGCATTGATGGTGTCGCATCTCTTTCCCCCAAGGCCAGGTTGACGCTGGTGGGAAGTCTTCAACTCGGAGACAAAGCGACCCCGAGCCGCCGGGTTTGGATACCCAAGCCTGGAAGCTCGGAACAAAGGCCGCTCTCCATCCCTGTCATGTATGACCGCGCCTTACAAGCGCTGGTCAAACAAGCACTGGAACCCGAATGGGAGGCCCAGTTTGAGCCTAACTCCTTTGGCTTCCGACCGGGGCGCTCCTGTCGTGACGCTATTGGGGCGATCTTTTTGGCGATTAAGCAAAAGCCTAAATACGTCCTGGAAACAGACGTGGCCCAATGCTTTGAGCGAATTGATCACAAAGCCCTCTGTAAGAAACTCAACACCAGTCCTTCCCTAACTCGGCAAATCCGGGCTTGGCTGAAGGCTGGGGTGATGGATGGACACCAATTCCAGACAACGCCTACCGGCGCTGCTCAGGGGTCGGTGATTTCTCCGTTGTTGGCAAACGTAGCACTGCATGGTTTAGAAGTAGACCTCCGGAAAGCATTTCGGAGCGCTCAGCGCCCGATGCTCGTCCGCTATGCGGATGATTTGGTGGTTCTACATCAAGACCTTGCCGTTGTCCAAGAGAGCCAACGGTTCCTCTCAGAATGGTTGAGCGGCATGGGGTTGGCATTGAAACCTAGTAAAACGAGAATCACTCACACCTTGGTGCCTTACGAGGGACAGGTAGGTTTCGATTTTCTCGGGTATGAGGTTCGCCAGTATCCGATGGGTAAAACCCACTCTAAACAAGGGTTCAAGACCATTATCAAACCCAGCAAAGAAGCACAGATTAGGCACTTCCATCGAATCCGAGAAGTGGTCAAAGCTCATAAAGCAGCCCCTCAAGCTGTTTTAATCGACCGATTAAACCCGGTTATTCGGGGATGGGCCAATTACTTCTCGAATGTCTGTAGCAAATCTACCTACAGCTCAATGGATAACCTGATGTACCACAAGCTTCGGGCCTGGGCACGTCGCCGTCACCCTAATAAAAACCGGCACTGGATTGCCCATAAATACTGGCTTATCGGCACTGGGGAAGGGTGGGTCTTCGCTTCCCGGAACGACCAGCATCCCATGCGGTTGTTCCAACACGCTCGGACGCCGATTAAGCGTCACATCAAGGTACAGGGAAGTCGGAGTCCTTATGACGGAGACTGGATTTACTGGAGTCGCAGAATGAGCCAGCACCCAGCGGTAACTTTAAGGGTCGCTAGACTCTTGAAACGCCAAGCGGGGCTGTGCGCTCACTGTGGGCTGTATTTCTTTTCAGATGACCTGATGGAAGTCCACCATATGGACAGGAATCAAAATAACCACAAACAGGTCAATCTGGCATTAACTCATCGACATTGCCACGACCAGATTCATGCGAAGCGTGTATGACAAGCACCAAGCTGTTGAGGAGCCGTGTGAAGGTAACCTTTCATGCACGGTTTTGTAGACCAGCAGGGTGGGTGACTGCCCTGCTGAGTTCGACACGATTACTCACTTAACCCCGTGGGCGCTCTCGCGAGTGCCAAAATAGCGAATGCACTCCGCCAGACTGCCAGTGAGGTGCTCAATGCCCAGGGGGTCGGTGTAGCAGCTAACTTCGTAGGTGGTGGTGCGGTCAGGGTGCTCGTATTGCTTGAGGTTGTCTAAGATC
>PXDR01000498.1 GCA_003566335.1 Cyanobacteria bacterium T3Sed10_344R1 | reverse complement strand
GAATACGGCTTTCTCAGCAGCAGCCTGGTCAAGGAAATTGCCAAATTTGGCGGCCCGGTTGACCATCTAGTTCCGTCCCCTGTCGCCCTTGAGATGCATCGATGCTACGCCAAGACTCCCCTAGCTTCAGCGCCCCCAACGGCTCCGTCCCCCAAAATGGCGACCCCAACCCCGCCGAAGCCAACGGAATAGATATTCAGCAGGCCCTCAACCAGCTGGAAGACTTAATCTTGGCCAGCCCCCAGATTCCGCTGCTGGGCCGCACCCTGATTGACGAGAACCTACTGGTCGATCAGCTCGACCTGATTCGGCTCAACCTGCCGTCGGCCTTCCGGGATGCCGTGCAAATTGTGCAGCGGCGGGACGAAATTTTGATGGAAGCCGAACAAATTGCCCAGGATATGGTCACCACCGCCGAGCGACGGGCCGCTCAAATTCTCGATGAAATGGGCCTAGCCCGACAGGCAGAGCGGGAAGCCCAGCAAGTCCGGCAGCAGTTGCAGCAAGATTGCGACGCGATGCGATCGCAAACCCTGGCCGAAGTCGAGCAGTTACGCCAACGAGCGCAGCAAGACTGGGAAGACGCCCGCCAGCGCACCCTGGCCGACTGCCAAGCCATCCAGCAAGACGCCGACACCTACGCCGACCAAGTCCTGCGGCAAATGGAGCAGCAGTTCACCGACATGCTGCGGGTGCTGCACAACGGTCGCCAACAGCTCCAGGCCAAAGCCGACGCCAGCACCGCCCCAGCCCCCAGTCAGCCCCGGGACAACGGCAGCCCCAGCCGCCCTAGCCCCACGACTCAACGGTCACGTCGCCCCAGCCCCTAGGCCATGATCAGCTACCTCAAGGGCATCCTGGCCGACAGCCAAAAACATAGCGGCCACCGGGTCATCCTCACCCTAGAAGTCAACCAAGTCGCCTACGACTTGCAAATCACCAGCCGTCACCTGCCCGACCTGCCCAGCCTCGGGGAAGTGGTGCAGATCCATACTCACCTGCAAATCCGCGATGATCAGCCCGTGCTGTTTGGCTTTAGCAGCAAAGCCGAGCGCGACCTGTTCCGCCAACTAATCAGCGTCAGCGGCATTGGCCCCCAAATGGGCATGGCCCTACTCGACACCCTGGCCCTCAGCGACCTGGTTCAGGCCATCGTCACCGGCAACACTCGCCTGCTGTCCCGCACCCCCGGCGTGGGCGGCAAAACCGCCGAGCGCATCGTCCTAGAACTCAAAACCAAGCTGGCCGAATGGCGGCAGCAAGCCGGTCTCAGCACCGCCCCCACTGGCGGGCCTGCCATGTCCATTCAAGAAGACGTCGAGATGACCCTGCTAGCCCTGGGATACAGCAACAGCGAAATTCTCCAAGCATTGCAGGCCGTCGGACAAGAAACTACCCTGGCTAAAAGTGGTGATTCCGAAGCCTGGATTCGCGAAGCGATCGCTTGGTTAAGTCGCTAGCCCCACCCCCAGGTTGTGTTACCATAAGTAACTCTGTCTAAAAACGCAAAGACTCAAATACCCTAGGCAATATGGCTCTGCTGCAAGCGCAAAAACAAGAAATTATCACGGGCTACCAAGTCCACGAAACCGACACCGGATCGGCTGACGTTCAGGTTGCCATGCTTTCCGAGCGCATCTCCAAGCTCAGTCAGCATCTGCAAAAGAACAAAAAAGACTACTCCTCTCGCCGGGGTCTGCTGAAGATGATCGGTCAGCGCAAGCGACTGCTGGCCTACATTCTCAAAGAAGATCCCAGCCGCTACCGCGCCTTGATTACCCGGCTTGGAATTCGCGGCTAGGACGGCTGCTTGACCGCGCCGATCGTCGCTAGATCCCTGTAACTTGCCGTACTCCAGGTTCTCTTTCCCTAACGATGGCCCCTGAGTCTGACCGTCAGCCCTTGCCCTTTGAGCCTAAGGGCAACCGCAAAAAAACTGAGAAGTCTGCTCCAGCGGCAGCGAAAAAATCGTCCCCGGCGAAGAAATCTGTGGTCAAAGCACCCAAGCCTCGCCCCGCTAGCGGCGTGCCGGAGGCGGTGAGTCGGCGCATGTTGCGGCGAATGGCCCTGTTCTCAGGGTTGCCCACCGGCTTAGGCGTGCTGATTTTTTTCGGCAGCTACTTTCTGTTGACCCGCGACCTAATCGAGTTTCCCAAAATCCTAGTGCTGTTTAGCACCCTGGGCTGCTTCGGCCTCGGCGTCTTGGGACTGACCTACGGCGTTCTGTCTGCCTCTTGGGATGAAGCCCAGTCCGGTAGCCTACTAGGCATTGATGAATTTGGCCTCAACTTCTCCCGCATGAGAGATGCTTGGGGTGATGCCAAGAAAAGTTAGTGCCCAGCGCACCAGGCCAGCGCCCTAGGCTGCTGGCCTGGTGGGCGGTTAGTTCTTGCACAGTGGCCGCTCAATCGCTACGGATAGCGCTAGTTTTCAGCCTTATGACTGCCCGGCCCTTGATCAGGCGGCTCCTTACGGGCTGGGTCATATTGAGACAGCATGTCTCGCACCTGAACTTCCATATGCTTCAGCAGATCGACCAAGGCTGGCAGGGTATCCGCCTGGGTTGAAGCAAAGTTGAGATCTTTCCGAGCCCGATCGCGAATTTCGTTCAGCCGCTGCTGCAAACCTTGGGCCATCGTCAGGGCATCTCGCTCCATCTTGTCGATTTGCTGCTGCTGATAAAACTTCAGGGCCGCGCCGCGCAGCACCTGTAGTGTGGCTTCTTCGCCGTGGGTGCCCGGCATAACTCGAAACCGCAGCAGTACTCGACTCCCTTCATAGAGTCGTTCGATTTCTACCTGCCGGGCTTTGCGCACCGGAATCAAAGACAAATGGGTCAGCAGCTTCAGTTCATTCACCACCCCCTGAAATACCGACGCGCTGATATTGTCTAGGGCCGATTGCAACACGCCGTCCTTGCTCCACAGAATCCGTCCTTTGTCGGTCTGGCGCTCTAGGTAAAGGCGGCCAATGCCGTCATCTAGCACCCGTCTGAGCAAGAGTTGCACCAGTTCTTTGGGGGTGAGTGCGGCAGCGGCGTCTAGGGAAAGGGTGCGGTAGCGCGGCTCTAAGTGCAGATGTAGCGGAGCTTTGCCGATTCCTGAAGTTCCAGGCTTAGCTGCTG
>PXDR01000459.1 GCA_003566335.1 Cyanobacteria bacterium T3Sed10_344R1 | reverse complement strand
CTTGGCGCATCCGCTCCACTTCGCCCTGGTTGAGGCCGCCAGTGTTGGTAATCCGAATGCTTTGCTCTCGCCCAGTGCCCTTGTCTCGGGCCGCCACCTGAAGAATGCCGTCCGCATCAATTTCAAACGCCACCTCAATCTGCGGGACGCCCCGAGGTGCAGGGGGAATGCCGGTGAGCTGAAACTTGCCCAGGCTCTTGTTGTCCTTGGCCATGGCCCGCTCGCCTTGCAGCACATGAACTTCTACAGAAGTCTGGCCATCGGTCGCGGTCGAAAATACCTGGGTTTTGCTGGAGGGAATGGTGGTGTTGCGCTCAATGATTTTGGTGAAGACTTCCCCAAGGGTTTCAATGCCCAAAGATAGAGGGGTCACGTCGAGGAGCAGCAGGTCTTTAACCTCGCCGCCTAACACTCCGGCCTGGATCGATGCGCCCAGGGCCACGGCTTCGTCCGGGTTGACGGAGCGATCTGGGGCTTTGCCGTCGAAAAATTTAGAAATCGCCTGTTGAACTGCCGGAATGCGGGTTGAACCGCCGACTAGCAAAATGCGGTCAATTTCCCCTGGAGAAAGTTCGGCATCTTTAATCGCTTGGGCTACCGGCTTAAGCGTTCCTTCTACTAAAGGCCGGGCTAGCTCTTCAAACTTGGCCCGGGGTAAATCCATTTCCAGGTGTTTTGGCCCGGTGTCGTCCGCCGTGATGAAGGGCAGATTGATGGGGGTCGAGGGCATATTCGACAGCTCAATCTTGGCTTTCTCTGCCGCTTCCCGCAGCCGCTGTAGGGCCATACGGTCTTTGGAAAGGTCAATCCCCTCTTGCTCTCGAAAGCTGCTGATCATCCATTTGACAATGCAGTTGTCAAAGTCGTCGCCCCCTAGGTGGTTGTTGCCGGAGGTGGCTTTGACTTCAAAGACGCCATCGCCCAGTTCCAGAATGGAAACGTCAAAGGTGCCGCCCCCAAGGTCGAACACCAGGACGGTCTGTTCTTGATCTTGCTTATCTAAGCCATAGGACAGGGCCGCAGCGGTGGGCTCGTTGATGATCCGCAGGACTTCAAGACCGGCAATGGTTCCGGCGTCCTTAGTGGCCTGTCGCTGGGCATCGGTAAAGTAGGCCGGGACGGTAATCACGGCCTGAGTCACCTCTTCGCTGAGGTAAGCCTCGGCGTCCTGCTTCAGCTTTTGCAGAACCATGGCGGAGACTTCTTGGGGCGTGTAGTTCTTGCCCCGTACCTGGACGTCAACGGTGTCGTCTCGCCCTTTAACGCAAACGTAGGGTACTTGGGATCGCTCGCTGGCAGTGTCATCCCACCGACGACCGATGAAGCGTTTGATGCTGTAAACCGTATTTTCAGCGTTGGTGACAGCCTGGCGCTTGGCTAACTGTCCAACCAGGCGCTCTCCCCCTTTGCCAAAGCCAACAATACTTGGGGTGGTACGACCGCCCTCTGTATTGGCAATAACAAAGGGTTTCCCACCTTCCAAGACCGCTACGCAGCTATTGGTTGTGCCGAGATCGATGCCGATGACTTTTCCCATATCCCCTAGCCGTAGTCTGGTGCAGTGCGAGTTGCGCTAACCCAACTTAGCTCATCTCTTCTCAGATGGCTCACCTCTTGCCGCCCTATTTGCGCCAATTAAGGTAAATATTCCTCAGCTTTGCATCTCCCTGGAGATGGATTTGAATTCAAGTTTACCGGGCTGGAGAACCGCAATCCAGGAGCCATCTGCCTAAAGGCTGTTTCCCAAAAGCTGTTTAGGGATGCGATCGCACCCCTAAACAGTCCTGACAGCCAATTATCCCGACAGCAAATAATCCTGACAGCCCGCCTGGGACGAGCTGTCTGTAGATTGCCCATCAGGTTAAGCGTCTTCTTCAACCGGTGCGGTTTCTTCCGGTTCTGGAGCGGCAGCCACTTTAACCATGGCATGGCGCAACACCCGCTCTCCGAGCACATAGCCCCGTACCAGTTCTTCCATCACCGTGCCTTCAGGATGCTGATCCGTCGGTTCCCGCATCACGGCCTCATGGAGCATCGGATCAAACTCTTGACCCTCAGCTCGCATTGCCGAAACGCCGACCCGCTTCAGGCAGTCCACTAGCTGCTTGTAAACGCTTTGGTAGCTCTTGTGGATCGTCATTTCCTGGTCGGTTTGGGGCTTGATCTGCGATCGCGCCCGCTCAAAGTTGTCCACCACCGCCAGCATTTCGCTAATAGTGGCGCACTTGATTTGCACCTCTAGGTTTTCTTTCTCCTTGCTGGTGCGCTTGCGGAAGTTATCAAAATCCGCCGCAATCCGCATGTACTGGCCCGAGCGCTCCTCTAGCTGAGACTTCAAGCCTGCAATCTGGCGCTCATAATCTGCGAGTTGGGCCGTGACGTCTGCCGATGGTTCTGCCGTGTTCTCAGCGTCATCAGCAAAATCAGCGTCAAAGTCAATGTCTACGGCAGCATCTTCTTCCCGAAGTTCTTCTACGGACTCACCCGCAGCCGCCTCGCCAGGTGCTTCAACCCGATTAGTTTCGTCAGTCATTCTGCACGTGCCCCGAATATACGCCAATAAACATACCGTCAATTGTCTCAACCCATCCCCGATTCAGAAAACCCCCGTCCCGAAAAAACTAAGCTAGAGATTAGCTTTAAGTTTAAAGGGTGCTGAACCCAGGCTATAGAGGCTATTATCTGTGGGCATATGGGGTAGACATCCGGGGTATCTCAGGTAATTGAGAAACTGCCGCAGCCACACCCTGTGCTCTGCATCCTTGCCACACCGAGTCCTTCTGTACCGTACTACGCTGTATTGCGCTGCTGTATTGCGCTTGTACTGTATTCCTTAACGCCCCGATCCTGCACCAAAATGTCGGACTTTCCCAGGGTCTACGCCTAAATCCAGTCCGTTTTAGGTTAGCGACCCAGTCCAACCGGGCACCCTTTACCGTAAAAGACGCCTCTCCTTAGCCATGACCAATTCCTCCTCACGACGCGCCCTTGTCCTTCAGCGGAGCTTTTCTCCTTTTGGCAACAAGCTGATTCAGGCAGGATATGTTGATGGCGAGCAGATGCAGCAGGCTCTAGCGGAAAGCCGCAAGTCAGGCCGCTCCCTCACCGATGTCCTAGAGTCTCT
>PXDR01000446.1 GCA_003566335.1 Cyanobacteria bacterium T3Sed10_344R1 | reverse complement strand
GAAATTGGCGATTGCTGCGATCGCAGCCACCGCCACCAGCAGCCTTGCTGCCCCAGCCTGGGCCTTTACCTTTAGTTCTCAACCTGGCGTTACCGCAGGCAACCCCGGCGGTCAGCCCCTATACGAAGTTGAACTAACCACCAGCGACATTGGCGACAGCTTCACCCTCAACTGGCTGCTACCCGGTAGCGGCAATCGAGCTGAATTGGCCGCCACTGCCGAGGTCACCGTGGTTGACTTCACCAGCAGCACCCTCGTGCTGGATGTCACCCTGACCAACGCCACCACCAGCGACTTCCAGGCGGCAATCATGAGCCTGGGCCTCGGGGTCAACACCACCCTAACCAACGTCGCCCTCAGCAGCGCTGGGGCAACCTTCAACAGCATTACCCCCAACCCCAACCAAAACTTCCCAGGCGGCTTTAGCAGCATCAACGTCTGCCTCTACGCCGCCAACAACTGTAGTGGTGGAGCCATCTTCAACGGTCTCCAGTCCGGCGGCAACAGCGATACTGTCCAAGTCACCCTCACCGGCAACTTCGCCAGCAGCCTGACCATCGCCGCCTTCCCAATCAAGTTCCAAACCGAAGCGGGCAGCTACGAGCTAGCGGGCAACTTTGAAGAACTGGCGGTAGTGGTTGAAGAAGAAGAGGTTGAAGAAGAGGAGATCGAGGAAGAGGTAGTCGAAGAAGAAACGGCTGAAGAAGAAATCATTACCGAGGAAACAGAGACCGAGACGGTGATTGCAGAGGAAGAAACCGAAACCACGGAGACGACCGAAGAAACTGAAACCGTCGAGTTCACCCAAACGGTTTCTCAAACGATTCTGCAGCAGATTTCCCAGCAGCTGAATGTGTCCCGTTCAGAACTGCGGATTTTGCAGGTGACTCAACAAACCTGGTCAGATGGCTGCCTGGGGCTCGGGGAACCGGGCACCGCCTGCACCCAAGCCCTGGTGCCAGGGTATCGGGTGAAAGTCGCCAGCCGAGAAAACGTTTACGTCTACCGCACCAACGCCAGCGGCTCTCTGGTGGTGTTCGATCAAACCCAAACCAGCCAAGTGCGCACCAGCCGCACCTACCGTCGCCAAGTGCGGTTGTCCCGGTCAGTCCATCAGTCTGTCCTGCGCACCATTTCCCAAACCTACCAGGTGAGCGAATCTAATCTACGGGTGGTGAAAGTCAACCGCAAGCAATGGCGCAATGACTGCCTCGGTGTTCCAGCCGGGCCAGGTCGGGGCAGAGCCTGCGGTCGCGGTCGAGTGCCGGGCTACATGGTGGTGGTATCTGACGGCACCCAGTCCTGGGTCACCCGCACCAGCCGCAATGGCTCCTACGTGGTGGTCGATGAACGGGCCACCCAGTTCCGCCGGGCGCAAAAAGCCGCGCGGGGTCGCCAGCAAGTGTTCAGCTACACCGATGTTTCCCGCACCTACTGGGCTTGGGAATACATCCAGGAACTCTCCACCCTCGACATCATTGCCGGGTATCCTGACGGCCTCTATCGCCCTGACCAAGTGGTGAACCGGGCTGAGTTTGCCGCCATCGTCAGCCGAGCGTTTGAATATGCTCAGGTGCGAGAAGCGGTGAATTTCTCCGATGTGCCCGAGAACTACTGGGGCTTCAATGCCGCCCGAGCCGCCTACCGGTTTGGCTTCCTCGATACGGTTAACGGCAACCTGTTCCAACCCCAACGGGGTCTGACTCGCGGGGCCGCGATGATGGCGATCGCCCGTGGGTTAGAACTGCCGAACCTCACCCCGAGCGCTGCTCAGGCTGTCTTGGCCAATTACAGCGGCACGGTGGCGTCGAGCGAAATGCAGCAAACCCTAGCCTCGTTGATTCAATCGGGGATTTTTGTCGGCTACCCCAACCCCAACCAGCTCAATTTAGATCAAGAGATCACGCGGGCTGAAGTGGCGGTGTTGGTGTACCAAGCCTTGGCTAGCCTGGGCGGGGTCGAAACCATTGCCTCTGACTTGACCGGTGATACCGTGGCCGAAGATGAGGTTGAAATTGTCGATGAGGATGAACTCGACGATTTCGATGATCTAGAAGCGGTTGAGGCTGAATAACCTACCGCCAGAAATCCAGGAACTAGGCAGAGCTTAAACAGTAGAAGGCTGCGATCGTGCGATCGCAGCCCGCTACTGTTTTCGTTTGGGCTCAAGGCTTCCCAAAGCCGATTTTCCAGCCTGGAGAAAGTTTCCGACAATCTTTAGGAATCATTTCCATTAGCCTAGGATGAGCTCGATAGAATCAGTCTGCCGAGGTGAGCAGTGGCTTAACCCGGAGAATTCATCTATCAAGGGGCATTTCTATGTCAACGCCGACAATTCCACCGATTTTGACGGATAAGGTAATTGCGACCTATGACCAAGGCGCACCCGACTATGACGGCATTATGGCTCGCTACTGGCCGGTCGATCGCCAGCCGTTAATCGACAGCCTTAACCTCCAACCTGGGCAAACCGTCCTGGAGGCCGCTGTGGGAACTGGTCTGAATCTGCCGTCTTACCCCGCTGGGGTGACTGTCATCGGCGCAGATCTCTCTGAAGGCATGATCGAGATTGCTCGCCAAAAGCCGGTCAAAGCTAATGTCAGTTTTCAAACGGCCAATCTAGAACAGTTGCCCTTTGCCGATAATCAATTTGATGCGATCGCATCTGGGTTTACCCTCTGTGTTGTCGCCGACCCCGTTAAAGCAATGCAGGAGTTGATCCGCGTGAGCAAGCCCGGTGCCCCGATTGCGATCGTAGACTACTGCTTGTCTCGCCAGCCCCACGTGCAAAAGTGGCAGGAAATGATCGCCGACGCCACCGCAAACTATGGCTTCCCCACCGGGGTAATCCAGTGGAATGCCCTGATGGACTATGACCAGCTGATCTACCACAGCGATCTGCCGATTCGCGTGGTCAGCGACGAGCGGATGGAAAGCGACAATCCCTTCTCCTGCGGCTGTCAACTACTGCTCGAAAACGCCAAGTAAGCCCATAAGTGGACTCTGGTGAGATCGCGCCCATGAACATGATCTCACCAGACCCATCGCAGGGAACGGCCTAGAGCAGATTGGGCAAAACGCCATAGATACTTAGTGACGTATCGGTATCTGGATCCGAAACTCGGT
>PXDR01000437.1 GCA_003566335.1 Cyanobacteria bacterium T3Sed10_344R1 | reverse complement strand
GATGCAGACCCTGCTGGCCTATAGCCTAGACTTGGTGCGCCAGGGCTATACCACCCTGGATGAGGTGGAACGGGTGACCTTTACCGATACTGGTTTAGAGGCTGAACTCAAAGCTCGCCGCAAAACCTCCTTGACCTGCGCGAATTGTCAGGCAGAATTACAGCAAGATTGGCTGGATTGTCCCTATTGCCTGACGCCTCGCTTTGCCAGCTAGGGCAGCCTAAGGGAAAGGCCCCACCTGACAGCCCCCAGTTCCCTATTCCCTAGTTCCCTATTCCCTATTCCCTAGTTCCCTATTCCCTAGTTCCCTGTTCCCTAGTTCCCTGTTCCCAACTTTCTATCCCCTTGACTGCTCCCCCCAACCAGACACTCCCTGAACATCTACTACTAGAGGTAGCCCCATGGAATTAATGATCGAAGACTTGATGGAGGAAGTGGTCGAGCGCGGCGGGTCTGACTTACACCTTTCCGCCGGTTTGCCGCCTTACATCCGCATCAGTGGGCACCTTACCCCCACCGAGCATGACCCCATGACCTCTGAGCAATGTCAACGGCTGATCTTCAGCATGTTGAATAACACCCAGCGGAAGCACCTAGAGCAAAACTGGGAGCTGGACTGTTCTTATGGAGTCAAGGGCTTAGCCCGGTTCCGGGTGAACGTCTACAAAGACCGGGGCACCTATGCCGCCTGTCTACGGGCGCTAAGCTCCAAGATTCCCAGTATGGATCTGCTGCAACTGCCACCGATTGTGCGGGAACTGTCTGAAAAGCCTCGGGGCCTAATCTTGGTGACCGGGCCGACGGGGTCGGGTAAGTCCACCACCCTGGCTTCGATGATTAACAACATCAACCTGACCAGGGCCGAGCACATCCTGACGGTGGAAGACCCGATTGAATTTGTTTACGAGCCGGTCAAGAGCCTGATTCACCAGCGTCAGGTCGGGGAAGACACCAAGAGCTTTGCTAACGCCCTACGGGCCGCTCTGCGGGAAGACCCGGATGTGGTGCTAGTGGGGGAAATGCGTGACCTAGAAACCATCTCTCTGGCAATTTCTGCGGCAGAAACGGGGCACTTGGTCTTTGGTACCTTGCACACCAGTTCTGCCGCCCAGACCGTTGACCGGATGGTGGATGTGTTCCCGCCCGCCCAGCAAACCCAGGTGCGGGTGCAGCTGTCGAACTCGCTGGTGGCGGTGCTGAGCCAAACCCTGGTGCCGAAGCACAATCCGAAGCCGGGTGAGTTTGGCCGGGTAATGGCTCAGGAGATTATGGTGGTTACCCCTGCGATCGCAAACCTGATTCGGGAAGGGAAGACCGCCCAGATTTACGGCGCGATTCAGACCGGCGGTAAGCTGTCGATGCAAACCCTGGAGAAAGTGCTGGCCGATTTGTACAAAGCAGGTACGATTTCCTTCGAGTCGGCTATGTCCAAAACCTCTCGCCCGGACGAACTTCAGCGCTTGCTGCAAGGCTCAACCCCGCCGACTGCCGCTGGCCGAGCTCCGGCAGGTGGACGACGCTAGCCTTTGCCCTACGGGCAGCGGCTTAAACTGCTGCCCCCGAACTACTCAACGTTTCGTCTGCCTTTTGGGATTGAGCCATGCCTACCTATATTGCTAAGGGTCGGGACACCGCCGGAAATACCGCAACCAGAAAGATTGCGGCTTCCACGCCAAACGAAGCCCGGACAATGTTAAAAGACCAGGGAATGTCCATCCTGGATCTTAAAGAAGCTAAGAGCTTCAATATTGACCTCAGTGACCTGATGACTAAGGTCACGGTCAAAGATAAGGCGATCTTTTCGCGGCAGTTTGCGGCCCTGGTGAATGCTGGGGTGGCCCTAGTGCGCAGCATTACGGTGCTGGCAGAAGAATGTCCGAATCCTAAGCTGAAGAAGGCGCTGAACGAAATCAACTCCGACGTGCAGCAGGGCAATAACCTGTCGGATTCGATGGCCAAGCACCCTGGCTGCTTCGATGACCTCTATGTCGCCCTCGTGCAGGCTGGGGAAGTCGGCGGGGTGCTCGACGAGGTGCTGAACCGACTGGCCAAGTTGCTAGAAGATTTGGCCCGGTTGCAGAACCAGATTAAGTCGGCCATGGCCTATCCGGTTACGGTGGGGATTCTGGCTGTGCTGATTTTTGTCGGCATGACGGTGTTTTTGTTGCCCACCTTTGCCGAAATCTTTGAGGATCTGGGGGCGGACTTGCCTGCCTTTACTCAACTGATGCTAAATATCAGTGATATATTGCGCTCTCCGGTGGCTTGGATAACTGCGCCGATCGTGATCTTTGGCAGTGCATTTTTCTATCGCCGCTACTATGCCACCCCCCAAGGTCGGCGGACGATGGATCGGGCTTTTTTGAAGCTGCCTTTGTTTGGTGACCTGGTGCAAAAAACAGCGACAGCTCGGTTTTGCCGCACCTTCGGCTCTCTATCTCGTTCTGGGGTGCCGATTCTCACGTCGATGGAAATTGTCCGGGATACGTCGGGCAACCAGGTGATTGCCGATGCGATTGAGGATGCCCGGACGGAGATTCAAACTGGGGGGATGATTAGCATTGCCCTGCAGAAGCACCAGGTGTTTCCGGTGATGGCGATCCAGATGATCAGCATTGGTGAGGAAACCGGGGAACTGGATGCGATGCTGATGAAGGTGGCGGACTTTTATGAGGATGAGGTGGAACAGGCGGTGAAGGCGCTGACTAGCGTGATGGAGCCGCTGATGATTGTGGTGTTGGGGGGTATGGTGGGGTCAATTTTGATCTCGATGTACTTGCCGATGTTTGCGGTGATGGATGTGATTCAGTAAGCCCGTAAGATCCAGCTCAATCTCCAGCTCAATCTAGGCGAATTCAGTCCTTAGCACCGGGAAACCTGACCCCGGTGCTTTTTAATGGGAAAGGGCAGGATTGCCGAGCGGTTGTCGCCTGAAGTGCTCTGTCTGACGTTTCCCTAAGGTTGCGATTGTCTATGGCTGCTGAGCAAGAACCGGCTGCTGAGCAAAAACTGGCTGCTGAACGAGAACCGGCTGTGAGTCTGGCGCTTTACCACTTGTTTAAGTGGTCGGTGGTGAGTCCGGTGCTGCATGGCTATTTTCGGGGCCGAATTTATGGGGCGGATCAGGTACCGCG
>PXDR01000118.1 GCA_003566335.1 Cyanobacteria bacterium T3Sed10_344R1 | reverse complement strand
CCCTTCTAAGAATAAAAGCTGCACCACGCCCTCGTTGGCGTAAATCCGGCAGTCAGCACTAGACGAGTTGGAAAATTCCAGGGTCAAATGGCCCCGCCAGCCCGCTTCTGCAGGGGTTAGATTGGCAATGATGCCGCAGCGAGCGTAGGTGCTTTTGCCAATACAGATGACGCTGATATTGTCGGGGACTTGCAGCTTTTCCAGCGCCACCCCTAACCCGTAGGAGTGAGCAGGCAGGATAAAGTAAGTGCCGTTTTCATCCGTGCAGAGGGCAGTGGGCTCTAGGTTATTGGGGTTAAAGTTCTTCGGGTCAATCACCGTGCCGGGGATGTGGCGAAAGATGCGAAACTCTTCTGGCGACAGGCGAATATCGTAGCCGTAGGACGATAGGCCATAGCTGATCACAGGTCGCAGGGTCGGCGCATCGGCAACTTCAACTCGCCGCACCAGTTGGGGTTCAAAAGGGCTAATCAATCCCTGGGCCGCCGTTGCGGTAATCCAGGCGTCATTTTTAATCATGGCGGTTAATTACGGCAAAAAATTACGGCGGAACTGGGTGACTTGGTCAGCCATGTCCAGCACGGCGTCGGGCATCTGTGGCCCGGTGAGGATCACATCCACCTGGGGGGGACGGTTTTGCAAAAACTCCACCACGGCAGCCTCGGGCACTAAGCCCCGCTGAATCGCCAGACTCAGCTCGTCCAACACAACCAGGCTGTACTGCCCAGCCATCACCGCTGCTTCGGTATGCTGCCACAACGCCGCAACGGCGGCAGCTGCTTGGGGATCAACCGTCTCCGTCTGAAAACAGCAGGGCGCTTCACAGCGCAACCAGTCTAGGTTGGGGCCAAGCTGCATGGGCTGATCTGGCCCTTGGTCAATGCCACCCTTTAGAAACTGCACCACCAGCACCGGCATGCCTTGCCCCGCTGCGCGCAGGGCTTGCACCATGACGTTGGTAAAGAAACTGCGATGGGTTGCCGTAAAAACTTGGATGGTTCCTGCAATGGCGTGCAAAAAATGCACTGACCGGGGATCAGTTGGCCGATCAGAATCGGGCCGACTGACCCTGAGCTGAGAAACCATAGGGACTCACTCGCAAACTATGGGCTAAATATAGCGCAATTCAACTCGGTTTCAGCGCTCTTGCACGCTAGATGTGAGCAAATTCGCTGTTTAGCAACTGTGTAGCAGCCTGTGGATTCACTGCTGCGATTAACCTTGTAGGTACTGGGCTAATCCGTCCAGCATCATCTGCACCGACAGGATGATCAGTAGCATCCCCATCAGCCGCTCTACGGCTAGTGCTCCCCGTCGCCCCAGCCGCTGGAAAATCCAGGGGGATGACCAGAGTAGGCTGCTGGAGATCGCCGTGGCTAAGGTTAACGCTCCAAACCAAGTCAGCAGCATATCTGGCTCGGACTTGGCAAAGACGAGCAGAGCTGCGATCGAACTGGGGCCAGCAATCAACGGCATGGCAATGGGCACAATCAACGGCTCGCTGTCCAAGGCACTTGGCATGGCCGATCGACTGGGGAACACCATCCCTAAGGCAATGATAAAGAGGACGATGCCCCCCGACACCCGCAGGGCAGTGGGCTCCACCCCCAAGAACGACAACAGCTGATTGCCGCCGAACAAAAAGACAATCAGCACGCTGTAGGCAATTAAAGATTCCCGCAGGATAATTTTTCGCCGTTTAGCCGCAGGCACCTCAGTCAACAGGGTGTTGATGGTGACCATATTGCCGAAGGGATCCATGATTAGCAGCAAAATCGCCGCCGCAGAAAGAATGGTCACAGTCCCCTCCTGAGCAATGAGTTGAAAAAGTGCGCTTCACCCCATTTAACGTCAGGTTTTGCGATCGCAGTTCTGCAATCTTCTCGGGTACCAACTTAAAGCGGGTTTTTTATTTGCTCTACGGCCCTGCCCCTTACTAACGGCGCTGCCCTATCCCCTCTGGGGAGGCTACGCCAACGATAGGCTCAGGGCGAACGGTTCCAGTCCGTTCGGGCTGAGCTTGTCGAAGCCCATTGTTAGCAACTTCACAAGGTGACTTAGGCGGATACCCATCTTCCCTCAGGAACCCAACAAGGCCGGATTTACTGCGCGGGGCGTCACGGGAGTGGTGGTTTTGCGAGCGACGATGTAGTCCGCCACATGAACGGCATCCCGAGCAATTCCAGAGAAGCGGCCTGAGCCCCAGGTATACAGCCAAGGCAGTCCCAGGAAATAGAGTCCAGGTACAGGCGTCACCCCGCGCTGATGGCTGGGATAGCCATTGCCGTCAAACACGGGCACATTAATCCAGCGGAAGTTCAGGTCATAGCCAATGCACCAGATCACGGCACTGATACCAGCGTCCTGGCAGTCAAGGGCGGTGGGCAGGTCGGCTGGTGGCTCCCAAGCGGACACATAGGGCGGCTCGGTCGGGGCTTCAATCTGATGCTTGGCAATGAAGCCATCAATCGTGCGCTTAATGCTTTCGGCCACTCCATCGGCTTGATCTAGATTTTGCTTCAGGTCATCGCGAAACGTAATCGTCTCTCCCTGAACATCCGCTAGCCTACCGTGGAGCTGCATTCCTTCTAGGGCAAAGGTGCGCAGGTCAATTTCTCGACCGCCGCCTCGCCCGGTGACGTAGTGGTTGGTTTTGTGGCGCACCTTTTCTTTTTGAGGATGCTCGTCAATCGGCATGTCGTAGTAGCCCATTTGATCCAGCCAGTCCACCACGTCCTTGCCGCGATATTGCCGGGGAGAGCGGGGCGCACCGCCGACACAGAGGTGAACCTGTCGCCCAGCTAGGTGTAGGTCTTCGGCAATTTGGCAGCCAGATTGGCCCGTGCCGACCACTAGGACTGCGCCGTCTGGCAGCGACTCGGGGTTGCGGTACTGGGAAGAGTGGAGTTGCTGAATCGACTGAGGTAGGCGCTCTGCCAAGCGCGGAATCCGGGCCTGATGGTAGCCGCCAGCGGCGATCACAACTTGGTCAGCGGTGCAGTCCCCAATTGAAGTGGACAGGTTGAAGCCGCCGTCTGCGCGTGGGCTAACCTGGTGAACGCTGACGCCTTCGCGCACTGGCAGGTCAAATTTGTGCGCGTAGCTTTCCACATAGCGAACAATGTCGTCTCGCT
>PXDR01000334.1 GCA_003566335.1 Cyanobacteria bacterium T3Sed10_344R1 | reverse complement strand
GAAGATGCTGAGGCGGCTGCGCCTTACTTTGACTACATTATCCAGTCGATGTCCTAAGGCATCTCCCAGTAGACATTTCTCAGTTTTTCAGCTGATCGGTAAACGGGGGGCAAGCTAGTCTTGCGCCCCGTTTGTGTAACCTGGCAACCAGACAGCAAACTTATGGTGTTTCTCGATCAAGATCAGCCCTCAGCTGTGCGGCCCGGACAGATTGGCCGGGTGGTCAAGTCAAATTCCCACTGTGACTATGTGGTGGAGCTAGATACTGCCCTCGGCGTGAACCAGCCGCCAGAGCCAGAAGCCTATGGCTTTGGTCAATTCGTTAAGCTGGCCGACCGAGAGCGGCTGTGGGCGGTGGGGGTGATTTACAACTCGCTGCTCGTCAATCCCATGTTTATGAGCAATGGCCCCCGGTTGACCAGTGATCCCGACCCCCTATTTACGCCAGATTTAATCAATGAAACCCGGACGCTGCTGGGGGTAGTGCTGGTGGGAACCCTGACGACCACCGTGCCCTGTCACGGCATCCACGGCATTCCTCGGGTCGTGGTGCCAGTGAACACGCCGGTTTGCACCCTATCGCGGCAGGAGCTGCACAGCTTCCATCTCACCCCTGAACAACGGCCCCAGTTTAGCTACTATGGCCATCTGCTCCGGTTTGGCGGTGGCTTTTCGGCCCAACTGACTCAGCAGGTGTTCTCGGAACTGGCGGAGAGCGGCTTGTTTGACGGGGCAGATCAGCGGGCGCTGACGATGCTCTGTCGTGAGCTAGCTTGGCGCAATACGATTAGCGCTATGGGTTAGGATGCTGCCGTTATAGCCCATCCAGTTAACATAACTTAGTGTCTTTACCCTGATTCCCCACTGAGATCAAGGTAGGCTGGTGGGTCGTCAGCGGCGGTAGTGCCGGGCAAAATATCAGCGAAAATTGACTCTGGGCAAGGGTTTGGGGCTTTATACATAGGGAAAAGGGAGTCGGGGTTGCGATCGCACTTCGCAGCCAGGGTCGGGTTTCCGCCTTGCCATTTACCCCTTGAGATGGATTTAATCGAGTAAGAGTTTTGTATTCTTGTAGTCTGCCCAGCTTGAATCTGTCTAGCCTTTGGTTTAGCCTCCTGTCTAACCTAAATCTGTCCAGATTGAATCGCTGTTCCCTGGCCCACTGCTGGGATAACACCCTAGTCCAGCGGTTGGGTCAGGCCAGTTTAGTCGGGCAGTCTGCCTGTCTCTTGATCTTCAGATGGCGTCAAGGTCAGCGGTCTGCAAGACGATTTGCCGGGCAGCCTAGATGGGCTAACGTCTGAAATTCATCTGCTTGCGATCGCAGCCTGTTTCTAATCGCCCGTTTCCAATCGCCTGTTTTTAACCACTTAAGTAGGATCTATCCCTCATTTGCTAATGCGTAATCGGAATCTCCCTCAAATCAACGGCAACATTCGCTTTCCCAAAGTGCGGGTTATTGCTGGCGATGGTGAACAGCTGGGAATTATGACCCCGAGTGAAGCCCTCACGATTGCCGAGGAGAAGAACCAAGACTTAGTGCTGGTGAGCGACAAGGCCGATCCGCCCGTCTGTCGGATCATGGACTACGGCAAATACAAATTTGAGCAAGAGAAAAAAGCGCGAGAAGCCCGCAAACGTCAGCATAATGCTGAGGTCAAAGAGGTGAAGTTGCGCTATAAGATTGGCGACCATGACTACTACGTGCGAGTCAACCACGCCGAACGCTTCCTCAAGTCTGGGGACAAGGTTAAAGCCACCGTCATGTTTCGGGGTCGCGAAATTCAGCACACCGATTTAGCAGAAGAACTGCTGAAGCGGATGGCCCGGGATCTAGAGTCTGTGGCCGAGGTGCAGCAAGCGCCTCGCCGGGAAGGTCGCAACATGATGATGTTGCTGTCTCCGAAGAAGTAGCGGCAGGTGAAGCCTAGGCCAGACCACTTAAGCTGGCCTAGGCTGCGGCCAATCGGCGGGGTTATGATTGGCTGCCCTTTGCGATTGCCTAGTTAAGACCCTGCATGACTTCACAACTGCCGAGCCAATCGTTTCCTGCCCCGGTGCAGCGACTGCTGCAAGCGATCAACTTGCGATCGGGGGAGGTGGAGCGCACCCTATTGATGTTTGCCTTTTATACGGTGACCTCAATGGGGATGAGCTGGCTGGAGGTCAGCTCAGCGGCATTATTTCTAGATTTGTACGGGGCAGCGCTGCTGCCCTGGATTTATATTTTCAGCGCGCTGATTGGCTTTAGCCTCAGCGCCATTTACACCTGGATGCAGCGGATTTTCCCGCTGCGCTGGGTAATTGTGGTGATCTCCCTGATGATGGCCCTGCCGCTGCTGGCGTTTCGCTGGGGGCTGGGGCTGCCGCTGTTGGCCGGGGTGATGGTCTTCGTGATGCGGCTGTGGATGGAGGCGATTTACGGGTTAAATGACCTGAACCTATCCGTCACCGCTAACCAGCTCTTCAATATTCGCGAAATTAAGCGGGCGTTTCCCCTAGTCAGCAGCGGCAACCT
This sequence comes from Cyanobacteria bacterium T3Sed10_344R1, assembly GCA_003566335.1. GTDB lineage: Bacteria > Cyanobacteriota > Cyanobacteriia > Phormidesmidales > Phormidesmidaceae > PXDR01. Next base: position 619 of record PXDR01000334.1, on the reverse strand, counting down.
GCTGGCGGATGTGTTTAGCGGCTTTTCCATCGCCCTGCTGCTGCGGTTAGTGGGCATTGAGAACATGCTGCTGCTGGCCTGCGGCTTTATGGTGCTGGGGTCGGGCATTTTGACCTACCTCAGCCAAACCTATCAGCACGCCTTCCCCGATTCGCCCAAACGCCAGCTCGAAGAAACCAACGCTAGCTTTTCGGCCCGGCGGTTTCGCGGCCCAGTGCGGCAGTACATTGTGCTGCTGTTTAGCTTTTTTGTCCTGGCCCAGGTGCTGCTGTACCTGATTGAGTTTCAGTATCTCGATCAGCTCACCAGCCAAGAATTTAGCGTCAATGCGATCGCCAGTTTCCTGGGGCTCTTTACCGGTTCCCTCGGGTTAATGCAGCTTGCTACCCAGTGGTTTACCTCTAGCCGCTTGATTGAGCGCACCGGGGTGTTCACGGTTACCATGCTGCTGCCAGGGGTTGTCAGTTTAGTCGGGCTGGCCTCTCTGTTTGTCAGTCTGCCGATGGTGATTGGCGGCACCGCCCTGTTTATCGGGGTGATTGTGCTGAAGTTCTTGGACGAATGGCTGCGCTATACCCTGGTGGCCAGCACCCGACCGATTCTATTTCAGCCGATTCCT
>PXDR01000524.1 GCA_003566335.1 Cyanobacteria bacterium T3Sed10_344R1 | reverse complement strand
TAAACAGCACATTCAAGGCCCGGTTCGGAGTCGCTTCCGAGGCCACCGCCGCCAGGGGCACCGGGGCTTCTGGGTCAGCACTGCACCACCGCAGGGGCACCACCGTCCGCCGCCGCTGATTGATCAAAAACTCCTGGCCATCGTGCAGCACCTCCCAGGGCAACTGGGCCAAGTCCCCCGTCGCCGCCACCGCCAGCCCAATCAACCGCTCCCGAGGCCGCTCTGCTAGGGTGCGGGCCAACCAGCGATCGCCCCCATCCAGCCAGCCATAGAGCCGCCGACCAATCGCCACCAGATCCGTCGGATAGCGATCGCCGTAATAATCCTGCTCCATCTGGGCCGCAATTTCCGCCAGATCTTCTAGGGGCAGGGTGCGCGACAGATGGCGGTTGAGGTTTTCCCAGCCATAGCGCAGGGTCACATGGGTCGCGCTGAGGGGCCGCAGGTCAAGGTGGAGAATTGCCATAGGCTTTGCGGGAAAGGGCAAATTTCCCTCAGTGTACCCGCACAGCCCCCAAGCCCATCCCCCAGATCAAGGGGTGGTTTCTTCGAGTTGGGCGAGGATGCGATCGCGAAAATCAGGATCGCTGTTCGCCAAGCCCAGAAGCTGCCAGTACTCCTGCTGAGTTAGGCCAGCGGTTTCAATCAGGTCAAACGCCTCCGCCTGGATTTCCTGCTGAATCTGAAAGGACTCGCTTTCGGTTTCGGCCCGCTGGAGTTCCCCTTCCCGCTGGTCAATTAGGGCCACAACCTGAACGTAGGCGGTGACAAAGGCTTGGACTTTCTCTGACGGAATGGTGCTGGCATCTAGGTCTAAGTTCAGGGGCGCTTCGGCGGCGGGGATGGGCTCCTCAGGGCTATCGGCTGCCCAGGCCACCTCCATCGTTCCCCAAGTCAAGCAGCAGAGCAGTAGGAGTGCCCAAACGCCTCGGCCAACCCACTGTCGGCCCCAAGTTTGCAATGACCGCAGGCAAGCGGAAACCCAGTGCTGGGCATGAAAGGCAACGGACGTTTGGTAGTTCACGCGTAAGGACAAGTGCAGCTTCTTCAGCATAAGCAGCTTTTTACGCGGGTAAAAGCGTCGGAGAAGACATTGTCCGACAATCGGAGCCAAGAATTCAGCTCACAAAATACCGTAAACCTGCGGCCTCATGGCTGGGATCAGCCCAGACTGGGCAACTGCTGTCTTTCTTTCAGCGGTTTTAGATGAGCGGTCGGTTAGACATACTAAACTGAGTACATATACATATTTTTAGCGGTATGCCTTGGCTATATTTTTAGTCCCCAGTGAAATAGCCCCCAGTGAAACGTTTTTAGGAAAAGCAAAATGGCCAACAGTAATGCACCCGCCGCCAACAGTCAGGCGCTCTCTGATCGGGAACTGCAAATTGTAGAATTAGTGGCTGCGGGGTTAACCAACCTAGAAATTGCTGAGCGGCTAGCCATCAGCAAGCGCACGGTGGATAACCACATCAGCAATATTTTGACCAAGACTGCAACGGGTAACCGGGTGGCCTTGGTGCGCTGGGCGTTGCAGTGGGGCAAGGTCTGTATTGATGAGGTCAACTGCTGCACGCTGCCGGTGGGGGAACTCGGGGATCAGTAATCCCTGGGAGTCCCTTCATTGCTTTGATTGAATAATTCAGGTCACAAGTCAGGTCACGAGTTAATGGCGATTCTGCAAAACCTCAGCGGCACCGAAGATATTTTGCCCCCTCAGCCGGGACAGGGTGCCCCGATGGCAGATACCGGGGTTTGGCAGGCGTTAGAGGCCAGAGCCCGAGAGATTCTGGGCCGGGCGGCCTATCGGGAAATCCGCACGCCGATTTTTGAGCAAACGGCGCTGTTTGAGCGGGGCATTGGCGAAGCCACTGACGTGGTGGGCAAGGAGATGTACACGTTTAAGGATCGCGGCGATCGCTCCTTGACCCTGCGACCCGAGGGCACTGCTGGGGTGGTGCGGGCCTACATCCAGCACAAGCTCCATGCCCAGGGCAATGTGCAGCGGCTGTGGTACACCGGCCCGATGTTTCGCTACGAGCGGCCCCAGAAGGGTCGGCAGCGCCAGTTTCACCAGCTTGGGGCAGAGGTGCTGGGCAGCGGCGATCCTCGGGCGGATGTGGAAGTGATTGCGATCGCAACGGATATTCTCCGTGCCCTGGGGTTAGAAAACCTCACTTTCTACCTCAACTCCGTCGGCACCGCCGCCGACCGCCAGCGCTACCGCGATGCCCTGGTGGACTATCTCACGCCCCATAAAGCTGACCTCGACCCCGACTCCCAAGACCGGCTCAGCCGCAACCCCCTGCGCATCCTGGACAGCAAAGACCCCAAAACCCAGGAAATTGCCCAGTCTGCCCCGAGCATTCTCGACTATCTGGCCCCCGACTCTCGCCAGCACTTTGACCAGGTGCAGCAACAGCTCAAGGATCTAGCCATTCCCTTTGAGATCAACCCCCGCCTAGTGCGCGGTCTGGACTACTACACCCACACCGCCTTTGAAATCCAGTCCAGCGACCTGGGTGCCCAGGCCACGGTTTGCGGCGGCGGGCGCTACGACGGCTTAGTCAGCCAACTGGGCGGCCCCGAAACCCCGGCGGTTGGCTGGGCGATGGGCCTAGAGCGGCTGGCCCTACTGCTGCAACAGCGCCAAGCTGTGGCGGCGGCTCCCCTTGACTTTTACTTAGTGTCTCGCGGCGACCGGGCCACTGCCCAAACCGTTAAGATCGCCCAAACCTTGCGACAGGTTGGCTTTTCGGTCGAAGTTGACCTCAGCGGTAGCGCCTTTGGCAAACAGTTCAAGCGGGCCGATCGCAGCGGAGCCGCCGCCTGCCTAGTGCTGGGAGATGCAGAAGCCGAGGCGGGCACCATCAACCTCAAATGGCTCCTCAGCGGTGAGCAAACCACCTTGGCCCAAGCCACACTTTTAGACAGTGCTGGGGCGCTACATCAACAAATTGCTGCGGCCCGAGCCTGAATCGCCAACCGCCTAACTTGCCTAGATTGATTAAGCGATAGATAAAGCAGTTGCTGTAATCTTCCGAGAGTCGTTACTATGGCCGCTATACTGCACGGGTTGGGCCGGATAGCCCAGTTTGCCGGGTGAGGGCTGCTATGGACTACTGGGAGTTTCTACT
>PXDR01000289.1 GCA_003566335.1 Cyanobacteria bacterium T3Sed10_344R1 | reverse complement strand
TCCCAAAAGCCGGAAGTCTTTCAGTTGGTGGAAGCCATTCTGGCGGTGCCCCTAGACCAGCAGGTCGAAGACATTTCGGCGGCGTATAACCGCTCTTACCAAGCGGCCCTGCGGCGGACTAGCGGCTACCGATTTTGGCTCTATCTGCTGTCTGTGGTGCTCGTGGTTGCGATCGCAACCCTGATTATTCGCCAACTGCGCCAAGCCGCCGTCGCCCTACGTCAAGAACAATCTCGGGCCGAAACCCTGCTGCTGAACATTCTGCCTGCCCCGATTGCCCGCCGCCTGAAGCAAAACCAGCAAAGCATCGCTGAAAGCTTCCCCGAAGTCACCGTCATGTTTGCCGATATTGTGGGCTTTACCGAAATGGCTAGCCGCCTACCGCCCACAACCCTGGTCAACTTGCTGAACACCGTCTTCTCAGCCTTCGATCGCCTGACCGAACGCTACGGCCTGGAAAAAATCAAAACCATTGGCGATGCTTACATGGTCGTCGGCGGATTGCCTAGCCCCCACCCAGACGCCGCCGCCGCCATCGCCCAAATGGCCCTAGACATGCAGACCGAAATCGCCCGGTTCAATCACGACCACAACGAAGCCTTCAGCATTCGCATCGGCATCAACACTGGCCCGGTCGTCGCCGGGGTGATTGGCCTCAAGCGGTTTATCTACGATCTCTGGGGCGATACCGTTAACGTTGCCAGCCGGATGGAATCCCAGGGCATCACCGATTCGATCCAGGTGACAGAAGCCACCTATCAACGACTCTGCGATCGCTTCACCTTCCAAGAACGGGGCCTCATCTCGGTCAAAGGCAAAGGCGACATGACCACTTATCTATTGATCGACCGCTTTAGTGATCAACCGCTTTAGTGATCAACCGCAGGCTTGACCGCACTGCCAACCCGGTTTTCAAACCCTGACTTCCAGACAGAAATTATTTTTTAGACTTGAATAGGATGAAGAACCTGCCTCAAAACATCGTAAAAAGACACAACTGTTCGTAGTCTTTGATACAGTTTGGGCACCCTAGAGGAACAATCAAGCAGAAGCCCTATGAATGCGACTAGCTCGACCCTTGAGGCTCAGCGGCTAGCGGCTATTCAGCGTTATCAGATTCTCGATACACCGCCAGATGGGGCGTTCGACCGGGTGACTGCGATCGCTGCACGGCTGTTTCAAGTGCCCATCGCATTAGTCACGATTGTTGACCACGATCGCATTTGGTTTAAGTCTCGCTATGGTCTAGATATTCCTCAGATTAAGCGTGAGCCGGGGCTTTGCGCTTCGGCAATGCTGCAAGATGAGGTCTATGCCATTACAGATGCCCTGCGAGATCCCCGCACCCTGACAAACTCTTTGGTGCGGGGAGAGTTTGGTCTGCGGTTTTATGCAGCGGCCCCGCTCATCACCCAGGAAGGCTACCGGCTAGGCACCCTCTGCGTCATCGATCAAAAGCCTCGATCGATTACCCCGGACGAGAAGCAAACCCTGCAAGATCTCGCGGCGATCGTCATGGATCAGATGGAGCTGCGGCTGGCAGCTCGTCAACTGGTAGACACTACGGCATCTCAGCGCACTGCCATCAACGATCTCTATAACCATGCCCCATGCGGCTATCACGCGTTAGATAGTGACGGAATCGTCATTGACATCAACGACACGGAACTCGGCTGGTTGGGCTACGACCGCCAAAGCCTGTTGGGCAAGCGCCGGTTTATTGACTTGCTCACCCCCGAGAGTCAAACCACCTTTGCCAGCCGATTTGCCCAGTTGCCGCAACAAAGACGGATCGAAAATTTTGAACTTGAGCTGGTGCGGGCCGATGGGTCAACCCTATGGGTGCTGATGAATGCGATCGCAGACTATGACGACCAAGGCAACTACGTTAAAAGCCGTTCGACCGTTCACAATATTTGCGATCGCAAACGAACTGAACTTGAGCTCCGCCAGCTCAACCAATCCCTAGAAGCCAAAGTAACTGAGCGTACCCTACAACTGGCTGAACGCAACGCCGAACTCGAAGCCAGCAACCAAGCCCTGCACCTGAGCATCCGCCACTTTCGCAATGCCTTTGACTACGCGGGCATTGGCATGGCCCTTGTGAGCCTAGACGGCCAGTGGCTAGAGGTCAATCGCGCCCTGTGCGAGATGACGGGGTATAGCGAAGCCGACCTGCTGACCATGGACTTTCAATCCATCACCCATCCCGACGATTTAGAGAGTGATTTAGACCTAGTTCAACAGCTGATCAATCAAGAGATTGGCCACTACCACCTTGAGAAGCGCTACCGACACCAGCAAGGACACTGGTTCTGGGCACAACTCAGCGTCTCCCTCGTCCACAATCAGCAGCAGCAGCCCCTGTATTTCGTCGCTCAAATTCAGGACATTCACGACCATAAGCAGGCCGACATCGCCCTGCAAAAAAGCCAAGCTATGCTGCTAGAAGCCCAAGCCGTAGGACATATTGGCAACTGGGAATACGACGTTTTATCCAACAAAATTACCTGGTCTGCCGAAAAATTCCGCATCCTCGGGCGAGACCCGGCCTTGGGAGAGCCCACCTTTGACGAACTGCTGCACGTTCATCACCCTGAAGACGGGGAACGGCTGCGCCAGGCTGTTCATCAGAGCTTGACCACCGGCCAGCCCTACAACCTGCGGCTCAAAACCACCCGCAGCGATGGCTCCATCGCCTAAACCGAAGATCGCGGCCAGGCTGAGCGCAATGAGCAAGGCGAGGTGGTGCGGCTGTTCGGCATCACCCAAGACATTACCGAGCGCATGCAGGCCGAGCACGACCGGCGGGAAATGACCACCGCCCTCGCCCATGCAGTCGAAGGGATTTCTCGGCTAGATAATGCTGGTCGCTATCTGATGGTCAACCAAGCCTATGGGGCAATAGCAGGCTACTCCCCTGACGAGCTAGTGGGCCAAGAGTGGAGAATCACGGTCTATCCTGATGATCTCGACCGCGTGAGGCAAGCCTATGAGCAAATGCTGGCCCAGGGCAAAGCCCAAGTTGAAGCCCGAGGATTGCGCAAAGATGGCTCCATTTTCTACAAGCAGTTGTTGCTAGTGGCCGTTTATGACGACCAACAGCAGCCGCAGGGACATTACTGCTTCATGAAAGAC
>PXDR01000557.1 GCA_003566335.1 Cyanobacteria bacterium T3Sed10_344R1 | reverse complement strand
GCGGAGGAGAAGAGGGCTCATAACTTTAGGATTTGCCCCCAAGCTGAAGAATGCTCACGCTTCAGGGCAAAAGAAACAAATCGTAAATTGTTCCGGATGGAGTTTGGTCAGGTTCCGGCCTGAGCAAGGGCTTCAGGCGACTGATAGCTCCTGATCAAAGCTTCACGCCAAGAGCCTGCCATTCCGACCAGGTACAGCCTGGCATACCGGATCTAAAACTGCCTGCCCCCAGAGGCTTACCCCCGGATATAAATCGAGAGAGAGCGGTCGAGAGTCACAGGAATCCAGACGAGATAACCAGACGAGATAAGTAGAAATCTAGAGGTTCAGCTTGGCTTAGGGGCGAACCGGGGCACTGGGCAAGGTGGCGACGAGGGTGGGCCCCAATTTGTCGGCAATGCCTTCGATCCAAGCTTCGTCCTGTTGGGTGTAGCTGCGGGGGGCGTTAGCGGCCAAAATCAAGGCTCCGCCCTCGGCCAAGGGCTGACAGATAACGCCCTGGGTGTTTTCTGGCAAATACTTGAACTCAATTTTGCCGGGGTAGAGGTTGAGGTTGACCAGGTACACGGGGCGTTGCTTGGTCAGTACCCGCTGCAAAATTGGCCCTGGGGTGACGGTTGCCTCTGGCCCCAGAATGCCTCGGCGCAGCAAGACAGTTCCTTGCCAGTAGACCACCAGGGATTTGGTCACCGTATTGGTCAAAAGTAAGTGAGAGGCCCAAGCCAACTCGGTTTTGACCGCCTCGGGTAAGTCTTCGGCCCAAACTAGACCCTCTTCGCCCTCCAGGACGACGCTCTCTGGGGGGCGGGGCTGCACTCGCTGCCACAACAGTCCGGTGAGTACCAGCAGGGCGCTGAGAATGACGCCCAGGGCATCGGAGCGGGCCTGGGACTCGGTTAGGGCTGGGGTGGCCAAGCGATTGATCATCAGCAGGGTTCCCGCGATCACCCCGGTTACTAGGGGGAGGCGCTGCAGCACTAGGTTTGCGTCTGATTTAGCCATGGGCGTTAGAAAACTTGCAGGCGGTTGGGGAAAGGTGGGTTGCCGGGCGGGTCGCAGGTTTAGGCACCGGAAAAAATTCTGAACTGGATTTCAGCTAAACACGGCCAAACAAAGTATCTTTAGCAGCGAGTTCTTTGCGGCTAGGCTCAGTTCTAGACTCAGTTCAGCGAAAAGTTCGTCATCCTGGGAATGAACTATGGCGGGCAATTCTCCAGATCTGGACTGGTGACTGGTCGCGACTTCTGTCCGTTCTCTATGTTGCCTGAATTATGCCAATCTTTCTCAGCTTATCTTCTGGGTCTGCTGCGATGCTGGGTTTACTCTCGCTGATTTTGGGCAGCCCCCAGCCCCAGCCGTTTGTGCCGGTACGGGCTTCTGTGCAGTTGTTGCCCCAGTGGGATTTACTGGCGGCGCTGAATGCCCCGGATCCGGTGGCGGAGGTGATTGTGCAAGCCTATGTCCAAGGCTTGGCAGCAGCGGGGTTCCCGGCGTCGGAACAGGGTGTGTGGATTCAGACCGGTACGGAAGGGGTGGCGACTCATCAGGGTGCGATCGCATTTCCAGCCGCGTCTCTGACTAAAGTCGCCACGACCTTGGCGGCGCTTGACCGCTGGGGGGCGGAGCATCAGTTTGAAACCCGGGTGGGGCTGCGGGGCAGCCTGGGGGAAGATGGGGTGCTCTCAGGAGACTTGGTGGTGCAGGGGGGCGGGGATCCGCTGTTTGTCTGGGAAGAGGCGATTGCCTTGGGCAATGCCCTAGAAGCTCTGGGCGTGCGCCAGGTGACCGGAAATTTGATCGTGGCGGGCAACTTTGCCATGAACTTTCAAACGGTGCCGACTGTCGCCGGGACGCTGTTGCGTCAGGGGATAGATGGTCAGCGCTGGAGCAGTGAGGTGACGGCCCAGCATCGGGAGATGCCCCCAGACACGCCGATTCCTCAGGTTGCGATCGCAGGCACGATAATTGCCGAAGCAGATGCTGAACCAGCAGTGGATCGTTGGCTGGTCAACCGTCGCTCTCTCCCCCTGGCGGCCATCCTTAAAGCGATGAATATCTACAGCAATAATGTGATGTCAGACCTAGTGGCCGACAGTGTGGGGGGGACGGCGGAAATGGTCGCTATCGCTCAGCAGGCCGCCAATTTAGAACCTGGTGAGCTGCGGTTAATTAACGGCTCTGGGTTGGGTGAAGCCAACCAAATTTCTGCCCAGTCGGTGGTGGCGATGCTGACCGCCACCCAGAGGGCGCTTCAGTCTAGCCCCTACAACCTGGCCGATCTCTACCCCATCGCCGGGGAAGACCAGGGCACCCTAGCCTTTCGCAATTTGCCCGATCAAGCGGCGCTCAAAACCGGCACCCTGGCTACGGTCAGCACTTTAGCTGGAGTGTTCCCCAGCCGCGATCGCGGCCCGGTCTGGTTCGCCATTTTGAATCGGGGCGGCAATCTAGACAGCCTGCGCCAGCGCCAAGATCAGCTGCTGCAACAGCTGCAAATGCATTGGGGGGTTGCAGAAGCGTCTCCAATGCTGCGATCGCAACTGCGATTTAACCAAGGGGCCTATCGCCTGGGGGATCCTGAGCGGAGTGAGACCCTTTGAGACTCATTCCAGGAACTAGCGCGATAGATCGCCGCTGTGGAGAGAGTGGATGGATGGGCCGAGGACTCCTTAGCCCATGTATCTAAAAGTTGGGCACAATTTCCGTGACGACTCGACCGCCACTAATGACCACCGTTTGGGCTTCTAGTCGCCCGACAGCTCGGGGGCCACGTACGGTGACCGGGGGGTCGGCTTGGCGATAGTCTACATTCCCCTCAGCAATGATTTCCTGGGTGTCTACTGTCCAAGTCAAAACATCAGAGCGCAGCTCAGATCCCTCATTTCTGCCGATGGCCTGCACCTGTTCGCGTAACACCACGATTTGTCGATCGAGATCCATCGTGCCCCGACGAGCAATCACCGTCACGCCCTGCTCAGCATCAACAATCCGCACGGGCTGAGGTAGGGTGACTTCCCCTTGGGGCACATTCCCCACCCCCTCTTCGCTAGCCACCTGGAGGGACTGGTCATTGGCCGTCATCCGCACATTTTGCCTGAGGATCGCCACTTCAGTCGCCAGGTCAAATTCCCCGGTGTCGC
>PXDR01000474.1 GCA_003566335.1 Cyanobacteria bacterium T3Sed10_344R1 | reverse complement strand
GCGGCGAGTACCGCCAGGGCTTGGTCTAGGGTGCCGGTATTGGCCGCCAGCATAATTACCTCAGCGCCCCGATCAATCGCCTGATTCACCGCTTGGGAGGCATTGAAGCCGCTGTCTACCAGGTTAAATTCTTCGACAACGGCCCCGCCATCGCTGAAGGTGGCGGTGGTGAACTCATTCTTGAGGGACAGGCTGTAGGTGCTATCGGCGTTGTAGAACACCGCCACGTTGGTTTCTCCCAGGTCGTTCAGCATATGGCGAGACAGGGCGGCAGCAGTAAAGCGATCGCTTGGGGTGGTGCGAAAGAAGTAATTACTGCGACCGGAGAGTTCCAGGGCAGTGCTGGTGGTGGAAATAAAGGGCATCTGAGCCTGGGTGTAAATCGGCTCGGCGGCAATGGTGACGTTACTGCTGAAGTGCCCGACTACCGCCAGCACGTCCTCCTGATTGCCCAAGCTTTCTGCCAGGGACTCAGTAATTTCGGGATCGTCTCCGTCATCCACCAGCAGGATTTTGAGCGGCACCCCGGCAATTCCCCCGGCTTGATTGATCCGATCCTGGGCTTGGGCCGCCCCCCGCAGCATTTCTTTGCCGGGATCTAGGGCGGTGCTGAGGGGAGCAGCCACGGCAATGGTGTGGGCGGTTTGGTTGCCAATTCGGGCGTTGTTCAGGTAAATCAGGGCTTCTGGGTCATTGCGGTTCTCTTGCAACGACGCTTCAAAGGCGCTGACGGCCTGGCTATAGTCGCCGTTGGCGTAGGCTTGAATCCCTTCCGATTTGGCGGTTGAGGTGGTGTCGCTGACCAGGTTGCGATCGCCGCTACTGATGCGATCGCCTAACTCGCCGCCCCCAGCACTCCGGCCCCGACTGCTACCCCCAGCTTCGCCGCCATCCAACGACACCGATTCTCCGCCCAATAGATTCCCTAAGGAGTCCCGCATCAAGAAAGCGCCCCCAGCCAACGCGCCCACGGTTACCAATAGAGACAGGGTTAAGACGAGGGTCTCCTTGTTGCCAGATTTGGGGTTAGACATGGACTTTCCTCTTGATGAATGAATCTACCGCTAGAGGGGTGTGCTGGACTCCGTCTGCTTTTGTAATGGAAGCAGCTTGACGGTGGGGGCGCTAGTGTTGACACAATAGTTTGCTATACGCCGTTCCTGCTTTTGAGCGTCACACCCTGTAGTTTTCCACAACTTCGATTAGCTGTTTTCCGGGTTGTAGCTGGGGTTTGGCCATTGTTTCGCTGGGGGTCGGTCGGTTGTGTCTGGCAAGTTTTGATCTGCGCGATTGATCTGCGCGATTTCGCCGGTTGGTATGCCGTCGGCTGTTAACGTTGAACTCTCCTGTGACCTATGCCCGTTTCAGAGTCTGACCTAGAAGTTCTATCCAAAGCCTGGCATCATCTTCCGGCAAATATCGCCCTCGATAGCTTTGCCAGTGATGCAGAACAGGGGTTGACCGCCGCTGCAGTACACCAGGCTAAAGAAAAGTATGGGCCAAACGAACTGACCCAGCAGGCCAGCCGTCCCCTGTGGATGCTGTTCTTGTTGCAGTTTAACCAACCGCTGTTGTACATCCTGCTGGCGACTGGTGCAGTCAAGGCGGCGCTCCAAGATTGGGTGGATGCCGGGGTGATCTGGGGCGTAACGGTGATTAACGCCATTATTGGCTTTATTCAGGAGTCAAAAGCCGAGAGTGCGATCGCAGCCCTAGCATCCTCCGTTGAAACTGAAGCCACGGTTATCCGAGAGGGTCAAAAACAGCGGGTGGCGTCCCCAGATTTGGTGCCGGGGGACGTGGTGCTGCTGACTTCAGGGGATAAGGTGCCTGCCGACCTACGGCTGCTACACACCAAGTCATTGCAGGTGAATGAGTCGGCCCTGACCGGAGAATCAGTCGCCGTTGAGAAACAGGCCGACATTGAGCCCCTGCCCGAAGATGCGCCCCTAGGCGACCGGCTGAACATGGCCTATGCGGGCAGCTTCGCCACGTTTGGTCAGGGACGCGGCGTGGTGGTGGCTACCGGCAACGCCACGGAAACCGGGCGGATTTCTAAGCTGATGCAGGAGCATAGTGCCCTGGTCACCCCCCTAACCCGCAAGTTTGACCAGCTCAGCCGCACCTTGCTCTACGTGATTTTGGCCTTGGCGGCCTTTACCTTTGTGGCCGGTCAGGTTCATGCCGACGACTGGACAGAACCCTTCGATGCGGCGGTGGCTTTGGCGGTGAGCGCCATCCCAGAGGGACTGCCGGCAGTCGTCACCATTACCCTAGCGATTGGGGTGGGTCGCATGGCCAGCCGCAATGCCATTGTCCGTAAACTGCCTGCGGTGGAAACCCTGGGCAGCGCTACAGTGATTTGCTCTGACAAAACCGGCACCCTGACCGAAAACCAGATGACGGTTCAGGTGGTGCAGGCGGGCGGCCATCACTATGCCCTCACCGGGGAAGGCTATGCCCCAGAGGGGGAACTGCTAGGCCCAGAGGACGAAACCCTCAGTACGCCAACCGATCTGCCTGTGGCCCTGCAGCATTGCTTAATGGCGGGACTGTTGTGTAATGACTCTCAGCTAGAGTACAAAGAGCGCCGCTGGGAAGTGGTGGGTGACCCGACGGAAGGGGCGTTAATTGTCTCGGCCAAGAAGGCCGGGTTGACCCTAGATCAGCTGGCCCCAGACTATCCTCGTCAGGACAGCATTCCCTTTGAGTCAGAGTTTCAGTACATGGCCACCCTGCACCAACTGCCCGCAGGGGCTGGGCTATCCTCAGGGGCTGACTCGACCCCAGAGAGAATTATTTACGTCAAAGGGTCGGTCGAGGCGCTGCTGCCTCGCTGTGCCCAGACCCTAGCTGCCGATGGTCAACTGGTGCCCTTAGAGGCTGAGAAGGTTCACCGCGAGGTGGAACACTTTGCTAGTCAGGGGATGCGGGTGTTGGCCTTTGGCTGCAAGCTCACCTCCCAGGCGCAGGTGAATCATGATGACCTCAAAACAGATCTAGTCTTTTTGGGCCTACAGGGGATGATTGACCCGCCCCGACCTGATGCGGTGTCGGCGGTGCAAGCCTGCCAGACCGCCGGGGTGCAGGTGAAGATGATCACCGGGGATCACAAGACGACGGCCACTGCGATCGCAAAACG
>PXDR01000447.1 GCA_003566335.1 Cyanobacteria bacterium T3Sed10_344R1 | reverse complement strand
TTGCGCCAATCGCCTTGGGGGGCCAGTCCGACGGGGGCGCTTGGCAAAAGCGCTCCCAAGACGCCTTATAGCGACCAAAGTCGCGATAGGTTTTGACATCAAACTGGCTAAACGCCGATCGCTTTTCCGCGAGTTTGGCCTGCAGTTGGGTCAGCTTCAACGCCATAAATCCCGCCTTTCGCACACCCCAGTTGTTCAGTCACCACCGGGCTTATCACAACATTTGTACCACCGATAATCCCCCTCCTGGTCAGCAAGCCTGCCTCCTAAGGTCTCCTGTAGAGGCTGAATCGGAAGCGATAAGTATATTTGCTTACGGTTTTCTCCAAAGCCTTAGGGCAAACTCCCTTACAACTCAGACGCTAACGGCTGGCGGCGGTGACGTTTTTCCACTCAGCTCCTCTGATCGAGCAAAGGCGGCGGGTTGCCCCATCGTCCCCTCGCCCGAGTGTTGTCAATTACCGCTTACCCTGCCTATGATTACGAAAAGTAACAAAATGTGGTCAATCCTTGACTCATTTGTCTGAGTTGCTTCCATTAAGCCCACTTTTTTCTTCACTCAGGACTGTCGCCTATGCTTGCCTTGACTGCCCCCCAACGCCAAGCCGAAACCCTGGTTCAGCAATTCTTCCAGCAGTCGGCGGGGCAATGGCGCTCAGAGCGGCGCTACTACACCCTGTCCAGTGGTGAAACCCAAGAGGTAATTAGCCAGATTTCGATTGAGTTTCTTCAACCCCAAGCCCCTGATTTGTTGACCCTAGCGGGTTTACACAACTTGGCTGACCCAGCGGTTCTAGTCTGCGGTGCCCGGGTGAGCTGGGTCAGCGACTACGTGAACACCAAGCGCAAGCCAGCTAAAGGCTCAACCATCTTTGGGGTCTCAGGCAACACCCTGTATCGCGATCGCGGCTTTGCCACGCCAAAGCCGGTCACCGCCCAATTCACCTTCCCGGCTGAGCGCACCCTGTGTCTGCGCACCGAGTACGGCGGCTCAGTCTTTGAAGAAGAACTGAAGCTGATTGGCCAAAAGTATCGCACCCGGCAAACCATCATTTCTCGGGCGGGGGAAGAGCTGATGATTGGTCAGTACCTCGAAACCCGTCTGTCTGACTACCCTGAGGTTAACCCTGGGGATTCTTAATCTGGGGCCACCCAGGCTGGGATCACGGCCCCATAGAATAAGGTCAGCCCCGCTCTGGTTCCAGGGGCTGATCGAATTCAAGCGCAACCCATGACCCACGCCACTGATATTCCGACCCTGGCCCGCTGGATGGCGGCGGACTTTAGCAACCAGCAGCAGGTATTTGAGAATCCGCCCCTCTATGCCCATATTCGAGTTTGTATGCGGCCTCTGCCCAATGAACTCCTGGCTGGGACGGCCCTCTATCTAGAGCAAGCCTATGACTTTAGCTTGAAGCAGCCCTACCGAGCCCGCGTGCTGAAGCTGGTTGAGCGGGACGGGCAGATCGAGATTGAAAATTACACCCTGCAAGACGCCCCTAAGTATTACGGCGCGGCTCGCAATCCTGAACAGTTGAGCCAGATTACTCCCCAGGTGCTGCAGCGGATGGCGGGCTGCAACATGCGGGTGCAGTGGACGGGGCACAGCTTTCGCGGTGAAGTTGAGCCTGGCAAGGGCTGCATGGTAGAGCGCCAAGGTCGCCGCACCTATTTAGATAGTGAATTTGAAATTGACGGTGATCAGTTCCTGAGCTGGGATCGGGGGCGAGATCCAGAAACCGATGAGCATATCTGGGGATCTTTAGCTGGGCCGTTTCGCTTCAGTCGTCGCACCAGCTACGCCGATGAGGTGAGGATCTGACCTGCTGGCATGATCCAGCTTTTCCCTAGGAGAAGCGGAGGAAGAATGGCCTGTCATTGTTCTGCTGAGTGGCGAGGTCTTAACGACGGGCCGTCAGCCCAAACATGCCGTGAGCATAAATACTTGAATGGCACTTTAGAAGGCGCTTTGATCGCTGGTTGGATTGTGATGGTGATCCCTAAGCGGCCTTATTCAACTGCCGTTAGTTGCCATCTAATAAGCATAAATACTCTGCTTGCCAATCTATTCCTTTTAAGGTCTGGATTACCTTTCTTCAAGGAATAAAGTGTCGATTTGTCTCGTTTTGCCCTAAAAGTGCCCAAGTTTGGCCCAATAGCTGAAGTAGCTGTGTAGTTTTGTATAGATAGATGAGGCGATATTGTTCTACGCTCAGAACAGTCAGACGGGCAATTTGACTGGATTTCAGCCAGGTAGCGGCCTGTTTTTATAGCGGATTTGCTTAACAACTTGTAAAAAATAAAGCCTGAACAGAGGTGTATAAAGAAACCTGGAGGGGTTACACAGCAGGCGAAACCCAGTTGAGATATAGGTTCTGGGATGTTTATCTCAAGGTTAAGCGTTTTCAGACCTTTCTCATATTTCTTTCGGTCTCTTGTTCTGGAGCTGGTTTAAATCGGCATTCAGCAATACCTGAAGAAATGTTTCAAAACCTTAGGCGTGGTAACGGCCTGTCTTTAAGATCCTCTCATATACCGCTTAGCCAGCTTGGCTGACTAACCGCTATTCCAAGTCGAAAACAAATCAAACTCAGCTAAACATTTAGGAGATTGAGTCGATGTTTGACGCATTCACCAAGGTCGTTTCTCAAGCTGACGCGCGTGGCGACTACCTGTCCACCAGTCAGATTGATGCGCTTCAGAAGATGGTTGCCGACAGCAACAAGCGCATGGATGCCGTAAACGGTATCACCAGCAGCGCTTCCAAGATCGTGGCAGATGCTGCACGGGCGTTGTTCGCTGAGCAGCCTCAGCTGATTGCCCCTGGTGGTAATGCTTACACCAACCGCCGGATGGCTGCTTGCCTGCGCGACATGGAAATCATCCTGCGCTATGTCACCTACGCGGTGTTCTCTGGCGACGCTAGCGTCCTCAACGACCGCTGCCTCAATGGCCTGCGGGAAACCTATGTGGCCCTAGGCACTCCCGGTGCTTCTGTTGCCGCTGGTGTTGAGAAGATGAAAGAAGCTGCGATCGCAATCGTGAACGATCCCACCAACGTCACCTCTGGGGACTGCAGCTCTCTGGTGTCTGAAATCGGTAGCTACTTTGACCTAGCTGCTGCTGCCGTTGCGTAGGCTATCT
>PXDR01000295.1 GCA_003566335.1 Cyanobacteria bacterium T3Sed10_344R1 | reverse complement strand
TTTTCGGGCTTGAGCAGCGGGAAGGCAATCACGTCCCGAATGCTGGGGGAATCGGTCAGCAGCATCACTAAGCGGTCAATGCCGATGCCCAGACCGCCGGTTGGGGGCATCCCATATTCCAGAGCGGTCAGAAAGTCCTCATCGACCCCGTGGGCTTCTAGATCCCCTGCGGCTTTTTTGGCGGCTTGAGCTTCAAACCGCTGGCGTTGGTCAATCGGGTCGGTCAACTCGGAGAAACTGTTGGCGGTTTCGCGACCGACAATAAACAGTTCAAACCGCTCCACTAAACCGGGCTTGCTGCGGTGGGGTTTGGAGAGGGGAGAGATTTCGGTCGGATAGTCAATGATAAAGGTAGGCTGAATCAAACTGGTTTCGACGGTTTGTTCAAAGGCCAGGTTGAGCAGATGGCCAATACTGGGGCAGTCTTCTAGGTCAGTGATGCCAGCTTTAGCGGCGGCGGCTTTGGCGCTGTCGAGGTCGCTGAACTGGCTGAAGTCAACGCCAGTTTTCTCGGCCACAGCGTCGTGCATCGTCACCCGTCGCCAGGGGGCCGTGAGGTCAATGGACTCCCCCTGATAGGTCAGCTTCAGGTCGCCCAGGA
The DNA here is from genome assembly GCA_003566335.1 of Cyanobacteria bacterium T3Sed10_344R1. Classification (GTDB taxonomy): domain Bacteria; phylum Cyanobacteriota; class Cyanobacteriia; order Phormidesmidales; family Phormidesmidaceae; genus PXDR01. The sequence goes on along the minus strand of PXDR01000295.1, from coordinate 2,544 downwards.
CGGCTTTGGCAGCGGTGGTGATGATGGCTTCGGTCAGGGCCATCATGTCGTCATAGTCGGCGTAGGCTTGGTACAGCTCAATGGAAGTGAACTCTGGGTTGTGGCGGGTAGATATCCCCTCGTTGCGGAAGATCCGGCCCATTTCAAACACTTTTTCAAAGCCCCCCACCACCAGCCGCTTCAGATGTAGCTCCGTGGCAATCCGCAGGTATAGCGGCATGTCCAGGGTGTTGTGATAGGTGACGAAGGGGCGGGCATCGGCCCCGCCCGCTTCGCTTTGCAGCACCGGGGTTTCGATTTCAATGAAGCCCTGGTCGTCTAGGTGGCGGCGGATGGCGGCGGTGATCAGCGCCCGCTTACGAAAGGTGTCCCGCACTTGGGGGTTCACAATCAAATCCACGTAGCGCTGGCGGTAGCGTTTGGCGACGTCGGTGAGGCCGTGCCATTTGTCGGGTAGGGGCAGCAGGGCTTTGGTCAGCAGGGCATATTCCCGCACTTTGATCGACAGTTCGCCTTTGTCGGTGCGCTTGAGGCTACCTTTGACCCCGAGGATGTCGCCCACGTCGGTGAGCTGCTTCAGCTGGCTGAAGGCGTCTTCCCCCATCTCCGTCTTGATTACCTTTTTGTCGAGGTAAAGCTGGATGGTGCCGGTTTCGTCTTGCAGGTTAAAGAAGGCCAGTTTGCCAAATATCCGGCGGGCCAGAATTCGCCCGGCGATCGCAACTTCAACCGTTTCATCCTCGGCCCCGGTTTCGAGATCGGCATAGTCAGCCTGAAGCTGAGCCGCCTGGTGGGTGACCGCCCATTTATAGGCGAACGGGTTAATTCCCAACTGACGCAGTTGGTCAACTTTCTCTAAACGGGCAGCGCGGATATCGTCGAGGCTCATGGGTGCGATCGCAAAAAATGCAGCTAAACAGCGTCAGTCGAACAGTCACAAACGCCCATTATAGAAGGCCATCACCGCCCAAATTAGGCGCTGTCGATTTTCACTGCCCACCGCCGCCGCCGCAAGCGGATCGTTAGCCGTCAAATCTGCCAAAAAGATCCTGACCCGCTCGGGATGATGCCCGACTCACCAGATACTGTACAGCTCAGTTTTGCAGCCCTCACCCTAGATCCCTCTCCTAAATTGGGCCACTAAGTACACAGATCTCTGATGGGTTCTGATAGTCCTCGCAGACCCCCCTTAATCCCCCCTTGGTAAGGGGGGAAACTGGAGTTTTCTTGTCCTCCCCCTTACCAAGGGGGAGCTAGAGGGGGTAATGCAGGGCATTCGCATCAGACAGTAACTTGTGTGTACTTAGTAGCCCAAATTGGGAGAAGGGGAGCCGGATTCAAAGTCCCTCTCCCAGGTTGGGAGAGGGATTTAGGGTGAGGGCTCCAAATTGAGATGCACCCGCCATCTCTCTTGCTAAAATTCACCGACGAAGATTTAAAGTTTCCGGTCACCAGGCATCTTAGTTAAACCGTTGATTTAAGTGTATAAGTTAGTCCCTAAACCAGCTTGTACCCCCTGCTTAAACCGCCTTAACTTTTAGAGTGCTATATTGACCGAACTAGCGCTAATCCTTCTCTTTAAGCGCCCGGAGATTACCAGATATGTCAGAACCCAATGGCGTAATGATGCAGTTCTTTCACTGGTATACCCCAGCCGGTGGAAGCCTTTGGCAAGAGTTAGCCGACAAAGCAAAAGATCTAGCCCAGGCTGGAATCACCTCCGTTTGGTTGCCCCCAGCCTATAAGGGCGCTGGCGGTGGTTATGACGTGGGATATAGCGTCTACGATATGTATGATTTAGGTGAATTTGACCAAAAGGGTACAATTCCGACCAAATATGGCACAAAAGCCGAATACGTTGAGGCAATCAAAACAGCTAAATCAGCCGGGATTCGAGTCTATGCCGATGTGGTCTTCAACCACATGTTGGGGGCAGATGAAAAAGAAGAATTGGAAGCCACTCCTTTTGATCTTGCCAATCGCCATCAGGCCGTTGGCGATCGCCGCAAGATTCAAGCTTGGACACACTTTAAATTTCCAGGCCGCGACGGGAAATACTCCGATATGCAGTGGCATTGGTGGCACTTTGATGCTGTTGACCATAATGCCTATGATGAGGACTTTGATGCGGTATTTCTATTTGAAGGCAAACATTTTGACGAGAACGTTGACCTAGAGAAAGGCAGCTTTGATTACTTAATGGGCTGCGACCTGGATATGTCTTCAGAAGAGGTGCAAAATGCCCTCAAAGCCTGGGGCGCTTGGTACGTTGACACCACTGACGTAGACGGCTTCCGGTTCGATGCGGTCAAACACGTCAAGGCCGGATTCTTTCCCCAATGGCTCCAACACTGCCGCCACGAAGCCGGGCGTCGGCTGTTTGCGGTTGGGGAATACTGGTCTTATGAGATCGAAGCGCTGCACCACTTCATCGACGTGACTGGCGGCGATGTCCACCTCTTCGACGCACCGCTGCACTACAACTTCAGCGAAGCCAGCAAGACTGGGGACAGCTACGACCTGCGGCAAATTTTCGACAACACC
>PXDR01000226.1 GCA_003566335.1 Cyanobacteria bacterium T3Sed10_344R1 | reverse complement strand
GGTGACGGCTGCCGGGTCGCCAGGGCCATTGGAGAGAAAAATGCCGTCGGGCTTATAGCTCAGAATGGTCTCGGCAGAGGTGTCCGCTGGCACGACAATCACCCGGCAGCCGTAGCTAGCCAGCCGCCGCAGGATGTTGCGCTTGATGCCAAAGTCGATGGCTACGACGGTCAATGGGGTCTGACCAGGGGTGGGCATGGGGCCAAAGGCCCAGGCATCGGTGGTGGTCTCCCGCCATTCGTAAATGGCGCGGGTGGTGACGCCCTGCACCAGGTTCAGTCCTTCCATGCTGGGGGCGTCTTGCAGCCGTTGCAGCAGGTCGTCAGGGTCGAGGACTTCAGTGGAGATTGCGCCGTTGACGGCTCCCTGGCTGCGCAGTTGGCGGGTGAGGGCGCGGGTGTCGATGCCGTAGATGCCAGGGATGTTGTGCGCTTTGAGATAGTCGGGCAGGGACTGGGTTGAGCGCCAGTTGCTGGGCCGCCAGCAGATGTTACAGGCGATCGCACCCATAGCTTGGGGTCGATCGGATTCTTCGTCTTCGGGATTCACCCCGGTGTTGCCCAGTTCGGGGTAGGTAAAGCTGATGATTTGGCCCCGATAGCTGGGGTCGGTTAACACTTCTTGATAGCCCGTCATGCCGGTGTTGAACACCACTTCGCCCATGACGGTACCGTTCGCCCCAAAAGACCAGCCCCGATAAACCGTGCCATCTGCCAAAACTAACAGTGCGGGTTGTCTTGTCCGAGCCATGACTGATTCCTCTAGCGATGCGGGGTGGATGAACGATCGAGTACGCCTAAATCGTCCTCAGTTTAGCGTCATTTATTGCGGCTTTATTGCGGCATTGATGGTGGTGTGATGGAAAAAACATCAGGCTGTTAGGATGGCGGAAATGGTGGAGCAGGGACGCAGGAAGATGATCGGTAGTTGGCTCAAAGGGCGATTCGGTCTAGGGGTGTTGGCGTTGGGGCTATTGTTCGGCACTACGGGCTGCGATCGCAGCCCCTTCAGTACTGCGCCCGATAGCACGCTGGATGTATCAGGGAACCTTGACGAAGCAACCGTCCTTGAGCCTACTTCTAGGTCCGAGTCCGCCGCCGCCGAGTCCGCTGACGCCGCCGCTGACCAGCCTGACCTGTTCCGCAACGCGGTCAATCGCGCCTCCAGTGCAGTGGCGATCGGCCAATCGGCCCAGTCTCAAGATGACTGGCAACTGGCCGCCAACCGCTGGCAGCAGGCCCTCGATCTGCTGAACCAAATTCCGGCTGACCATCCCCGCCACAGCGAAGCTCAACAAAAGATTCAGGAATATCAGGCCAACCTCCAAGCCGCCCAATCTCGTGCTGATCAGCCGCCCCAGCCCATTGTCATACCTGACCCGGTAGCCCCCGTCGCCACAGCCCCTGATGGTCGCATCGGTCGGCTTAACATCGTGGCTCGCCGCAGCGGCATTCCCGTGGTGTCCGCCACGATGACTGGCCCCCGGGGCAGCGCTTCATTTGACATGCTGTTTGATACTGGAGCCTCGGGGACGTTGATCACGGCGGCAATGGCTGAGCAAATTGGGGTCTCGATTGTCGGCCAAGCCCGGGTGACGGTGGCCGATGGCCGCACGGTTAACGTTCCCTTGGGGCGGCTAGAGGCGATTGAGGTGGGCGGGGTCACGAAAAATGACCTCACAGTTGCCATTGGTGGGGATGTGGCGCTGTTAGGCCAAGACTTTTACAGCCAGTATCGAATTACCATCGGCCCTGACACGATTGATCTATATCGCTAGTCCGCCCTAGTGGTTTGTCGAGCCTAAATTTGTAGGTTGGGTAGCACGCTAGCAGAACCCAACAATGCTGACTGCTGTTGGGTTCCACTGCGTTGCCCCCAACCTACGAGAACCCTAATTTTTAGTCTTGATGCTGCACTAGTACCGCTCGGCGTAAATTTCCACCCCGTTGGCCCTCCCCCTTTTCCGACATGTCCCCTCCCGAGCGTAGACTCCAAACGTTGCGTGTATGGGGTTTCTCGCCAACCAACGCGTGAGCCTGGGCAGGGCTCCAGCTGCTAGGGCGACACAGTCAGAGCGGCACAGTCAGAGCGTCATAGTCAGAGCGACACAGTCAGAGCGACACAGTCAGAGCCACTAGGACGAGCTGGACTGCTGGGCTAGAGCTCCTAGGGTGGCGGCGTGGATTGCGCCATTGCTGACGACGACGCCTTGGTTATCATTCAGCTTGGCCGATTTAGAGAAATCTAGGGGCTGACCGTGCATATCGGTGACGGTACCGCCAGCTTCTTCCACCACCAATGCGCCAGCGGCGTGATCCCAGATTTTTTCCCGGTAGTCGGGGGTTTTAGGGGAGGGCAGTCGCAGGTAGAGGGCCGCTTGACCGCTGGCGACAGCAGCGTATTTGGCCTGACTGTCCATGCGTACCGGGTCGCGGCTGATGCCGACTGCTTGGGCGACGGTAGCCTGGAGGGAACCGTCGCCGTGGCTGGCTTCGACGCTTTCGACAAACCGCAGTTGCTCGGGGGCGGTACTGACCGAAATTGCTTGGGGATCGCCGCCAGCTAGGGGCTGGCGGTTGGCCCCCTGGCCGCGCACGGCGGTGAACAGCCAGCCGGTCTGGTCATCCAGGGTGAGGGCGGGGCAGGCCAGCAGCCCAACTTTGAGGTCGCCTTTTTCCACTAGGGCTAGGGCCACAGCGTATTGGTCACCGCGTAAAAAGCCTTTGGTGCCGTCGATTGGGTCGAGGGTCCAGTAGCGATCGCAAACCTCACCGTTGCCGTGGTCAATCCAGGTCAGCACTTGGTCGGGGTGAACCATTGATGAGGTGGTGGCCTGGACGTACTGAGCGACTTGGGCCAGTTGTGCGGCATAGTCATCCTGGCGCAGGTCTTTGGTGTCTTCTTCCCCCACCACCGGGTCGTCGGGGAACGCGGTAGACAGGGCTTCGCAGATGATGGCTTGGGCTCCGTAGTCGGCAATGGTCACGGGGCTGCGATCGCGCTTCTCCATCGCCTGGGGCACCAAGTCTTGGCGCACCGCTTCACAAAGTCGGGCCGCAGCTTGCACGGCTGTCGTTGCGATCTGCACTTCTTGGGAATAAGCCATACTGCTCAGCCAACGGAGAAATAAACTTGCCTTAGTGTACCGGGGTG
>PXDR01000642.1 GCA_003566335.1 Cyanobacteria bacterium T3Sed10_344R1 | reverse complement strand
AGAAGCTGATTCCGCTGACTCTGGTGAACATTCTGCTGGGCAAGCCCTTGCCGGTATATGGCGACGGCCAAAACATTCGGGACTGGCTATATGTGGCCGATCACTGCACCGCGATTGACGCTGTTCTCCACCGGGCAGCCCCAGGATCGACCTACAACATTGGCGGCAACAGCGAAGTCAAAAACCTAGACTTAGTAGAGCAACTCTGTGACCTGATGGAAGAGATGGCCCCCGACCTGCCCGTGCGTCCGGCCCGTTCACTCATCACCTTCGTCACCGACCGGGCAGGTCACGATCGGCGCTACGCCATGAACATCGACAAAATCAAGCAGGATCTAGACTGGTCGCCCCAGGTCACTCTGACGGCAGGATTGCGCCAAACGGTGGCTTGGTATCTCGACCATCCCGACTGGTGGCAGCCTCTACTGTCGGCAGACTACCAGCAGTTCTATCAGCAGGTGTACGGTACAAGCCCTCAGCCGGTTCCCCCCGCTGGCTAATCCAGCCAGCTAACTGACAGACTGGTGCGTAGATTGGCGCAGTTGCTTCACTTCTGCCGCCGTCAGCCAGCGCCACTCCCCGGGGGGCAAATCCCCTAAGGTCAACTCGCCAATCGCCACTCGCACTAGCCGCAGGGTAGGGAAGCCGACAGCCGCCGTCATCCGTCGCACCTGGCGGTTGCGGCCCTCGGTCAGGGTGAGTTGCAGCCAGGCCGTCGGCACAGACTTACGAAAACGGATCGGCGGCTCACGGGGCGGCAGGGCAGGGGGCTCGATTAGATCCACCTGGGCGGGACGGGTGCGACCTGTTTTAATCGTCACTCCCCGGCGCAGGTGATTCAGGGCAGTAGCATCGGGGCAGCGCTCGACCTGCACCCAGTAGGTGCGGGGATGGTGAAAGCGGGGATGGCTGAGGCGATGTTGCAGCGGCCCATCGTTGGTCAGCAGCATCAGCCCTTCGCTATCCCGGTCGAGTCGGCCCACTGGGTAGACCTCAGGCACCTCAATGTAGTGCTTCAGGGTTTGGCGGGGGCTATCTGCTGGGAGCGTGCCATCGCTGAACTGACTCAGGACATCGTAGGGCTTGTGAAAAATCAGGTAGCGATCGGCGGACATGGGGGATGGGGCAGATAGGGCCAGTTCTGATTATTAAGGATCTTGCGCGGCGGGGGCTTTGCCGTTGGCCTGGGCTTGGGATGCAATCGCAGCTGACTTCTTGGCCTGTTTGCCGCCCTTTTTCTGGGACTTCGCCTGCTGGCTGGCTGCCTGATCCACCTGATCTGCGGTATCTGGGGGGAGTTGCACCTGGGGAGACAGCAGCGCCCGCCGCAGGCCGCTGCGCTTTGACGCCACCAGATAGGGGCGCTGTAGCTGCTGCCAAGCAGACCAAGCGGTTTGGCTGACTTCTGTCAGCCGGTGGTGTAAGGTGGGCAACTCTTGGGCCACATCCCCCACTTCTGCGGCTAAAAACGCCTGCAGCACATGGCTGTCCTGCACTTCGCCCAGGGTTTCCTGGATTTCAGCAAAATCATCGACCGCCTGGCTCACCCGCTTCGGGTAAAAGTCCGTCAGCAGCTTGAGCTGATAGCGGGCTCGCTTCACCTGCTTGCGCAGGTCGTGAACCGTGTCGGCTTCCGTGGCTAGCAGGGTCTGGAGCTGATCCCCAGAGACATCCTGGGGCACCCACTGCCCCTTGGCGTCGAGTTCTGTCCCCACCAACCAGCCGGGATGAAGCCAGAGCTGACTGACTAACGGCAGGGCCAGATCCGGCAACACTGCCGTTGCAGGCAGGTTCGCCGTCAGTTGATAGCTGGGCTGGGCCAGCCAGTCGGTGAGCCCCTGCTTCAGCTGGCGATATTGCTTGCCCTGGAGCAGCTTTTGCACCTGCTTGTAGCGCTTCCGCCGCTGTTTCCCCAGGCGCTTAAACACCTGAATCATCAGCAACTGCTCAGTCTCTGGCAGCTGCCCCAGGTAGCGTTCGGTGAGGTTGGCCTGAATCACGTCTAGATCCCGCAGTGCCCCGAGGCAGCGCCCGGCAGCGGCAATCCGTTTCTCCCGTGCCGCCTTGGGCAAGACCAGCCCGGGGCCAAAGGCGTGAATGGCGGTGCGGAGCCGCCGCATACCCACCCGCATTTGGTGCAAATCTTCAGGATCCCGATCGGCTAAGACGGCAGCCTCGTACTTCACGGCCTGGCGAAAATACTTGCGCACGGCAGCCTGGGCTAAATCGGCGAACGTCAAGCCAGAAGACGAAGACATAGTTTCCCTCGGGTGGGCAGCTCTGCCCAGATTTTAACCTCCCCATAATCTGATGACGGGAAACTGTAGCCTTTGATACGTCAAGATTCGTGCTATTTCCATTTGCTTTCCCCGACTCAATCCTGATAGATAGCCCCCGGTTCAGCCAGGGGCGGACTAGGGGCGGATCACCTGCACCGTCTGCAACGACGAATCGGCACAGCCAGTGACAATCCCCCCAGCCGCCAAAATCTGGGCCAACCCAGCCAAACTCTCTGCCGTAATCTCTTCCCCCGGCCACAGCCAGGGAATCCCCGGCGGATAGGGGCAGATCAGTTCTGCACTCAGTTGGCCCACCGCCGCCGCCGCCGCGCAGGTTTGGCGGGGGGCAAAGAAGGCTTGGCGGGGCGTCAGCCCCGACCGGGGCACAGCGGGCAGCAGCGGCGCAATCTGCCGGGGGTGTCTAGGCTGGCGGCTGAGAGCGCCTAGCCCTGCCTGCAACTGCGCTAAATCAGCCGAGGAATTGCCCCAGCCCAGCAAAAAGGTGAGGTGGTTGAGGGTCGGCAGTTCAGCCGTGACCTGCCAAGTTTCGTGGAGGATCTCATCTGCCTGGAAGCCAGTCAGTCCCAGGTCGTTCACGGCGACCGTCAAGCGACTGCGGTCTAGGGTCTGACCTGGGGGGAGATCCCTGGCTCCGAGCAGCCGCAGTCCCGGTAGTGGCCCCAGGTGCGATCGCATCTCATCCGCTACCGTCAAGGTTTGCTGCCACAGGTCAAAGCCCTCAGTCGCCATCTGCTGCCGCGCTGCATCCAGGGAGGCCAATAGCAGGTAGCTGGGACTGGTGGATTGGGTTAGGGCCAGGGCTTGGGTGATGCGATCGCAATCTAGCCGCCTGCCCCGTACATGGAGCAAGGCCGATTGGGT
>PXDR01000249.1 GCA_003566335.1 Cyanobacteria bacterium T3Sed10_344R1 | reverse complement strand
GAGATGGTAGAAGCGCTCATCCATCAATCGCAGGGACAACACCTCAATGTCGAGCCACTGGGCAATCAGGGGATGGGCGTCTAACTCAGTGCGGAAGCCATACCCAGCCCACAGGTAGCGACCTTGGCGATCGAGCAGAGCATCTCCGGCCCCCTCAAAGGGCAAATCCTGGGGTAGCTCGTGGACGGTGTAGCCCTGGGACTCGAACCAGGCTTTGAAAAATGGTTCTTCCCCCTGGCGTTCAGGGTGGAAAAATCGGCTCAGCACCACGGTTTGCCCCGACACGAGTCCGGCATTGGCGGTAAACACCATATCCGGCCAGCCCACCTGGGGGTCTACCAAGTCAACGTCGGCTTTCTCCTTAAGAATTTGATAGAGCTGTTGCCACTGCTGGGCGGCACGGTCTTTCGAGGACTTGTGGATGTTGCCCTCCATCCAAGGATTGATTACATAGTCCACGTCATAGTGGTGAGGCGGGCACATCAAAATACGAATTGCAGCGGTCATAGCAGCCTAGTTGAGTTCAGCGGGGAGGGTCGAAGATCGCAAACGGTCGGGGGCGGAGCTTGGCACTGACAGTTGCCCACATAGCCCTAAGACACTGGAGCAGCATCTATTGCCAAGGGACAGCCATCTCTAAAAACAGCGCCAACTCCCCATTTTAGAAGGGCGCTGGCGCTGTCCTAGCGGTGTGAATGAGAGATTCAAGTTTGAGCATCCCATGAAAGGACACTCACTGGATGGTCAGAAGTGACCAAAAGAGGACTGGTGGGCCGTTCTGCCCCATCGAGCCAGGGCATGAAATAGGCTGTAGTTTCCTCAATATGGTCAAGGATTCGTGACTTGCTGAAGGTTTGCGGATCAATGCCTTGGAGACCTTGGGGCAATCGCTGAGCGCCTACTGGGGCTGAGCGGCGACAGTTTCGGTTGCCGCCACGGGTTCACCAGAGCGCAAGCTACCCGTAAATAGATGGGCGCTGGTTAGGTGGCTGCTGGTCATCATGGCTCGGGTTAGGTCGCTGTGGAGCAAGCGCTGGGCTTGACGGGGGGTGAACTCTAGGTAGGAGGGTTCATGCCCAGGATTGACGAAGCTATCGGCTGATGTCGCCGGAGAGGCAATACCTTGGGCAGTCCCAGCAGCGGCGGACAAAGGCGTGGTGGAGATGGCGGCTGCTTCAAATTGAACGGCGTTGGCAGGGCGGCTGTGGTCGGGGGAGGCTGCGATCGCACCTTGAGGCTGTCCTAACCCCAACCCGGCTGCTAGCAGCAGCAAGAACAAGATTCCAGCGATTTTCTGATAAAGCGATATCACAGCAGCTAATCCTAACCCGCAAATTTGTGACGCCGAATTCCAGACGCCAAGATTTGGTCGCTTAATGCAATGCCTAGATGTGATTCCTGACCGCACTTTTAATAAAGTGAGCGGATTTCGTTGCAAAAATTGACCTTTTGTCAGCGTATCAGAAGGATGACCGGGACGTTTTCCCTCTTATGGTTAAGATTCTTTACAAAACTATAGGTCTGGTTCAGAGTCTGTGCCCCATGCTCACGGCTGCCTGTCTGGGGCATAAGCAGCGCTAAATTGTCTCCAGGCTGCTTTTTATGGGCTTGTTGAACGGGTATCGACTTAAGCCGGGACAGGTTTCGTCAGTAATGGGCTTCGACAAGCTCAGCCCGAACGCGCTGAAACTGTTCGCCCTGAGCCTGTCGAAGGGCATCGTCTGAGACTGATACATAGAGCGATCAGTGTGTATACTTCTCGCCTTGCGTTGATACCCTGCCGAACCTCTTTTACTTCGTTTCTGGGCGAATTATAGGGGTAGGCCGCTTATTTTTTGAGGGTCGTGGCAAACTCTAGGAAGAAGCGCCTACAATTGCCGGTATTCTCCAGCCGGACTATCCGTGACTGTTTTTTTGCCTGCTGTTGTTTTGAACCCGTTGTTTTGAACCTGTTGTTTTGAAACTGTAAGTGCGCAGTAGCATGGTTCCTCCCTCCGACTCTAAGATTCCAGCTGACCCTCAATTATTTCAGGCCACGATCTCATCCCAAGATGAGACCTGGGCTAAGGGCGTGCTGCGATTTTTATGGCGGCAGCCTTTTGTGCTGTTGGGCGGGCTGTGGCTACTGATGGTGGTGGTGGCTGTCGTGGCTTTGGGCGGATTGGCTAGCCCTGGTGATCCTGAACAGCCTACGGTGACTCGCGATCGCAGCCGTCCCGCCCCAGCAGTCATTCCCCCTCGTCCTCGCAGCACGCCCTCTACGCCGCCCACGGGCACAGTGTTTGCCCCAGGGGAAGACGCAGATCAACCCGTTGATGGAGAGGGAGAGGGTTCCCCAGATTTTCCGCTCTGGTCTTTGGCGGTGCTGGTGGGCTGCTGTGCGGCGGGCAGCATCATCGCGTCACGCCAAATCAATGCACCAACGGTCAGCCGTCAGCGGCGGGCCAAAAAACTGGTTAAATCGACTCGCAGCCGTCCCACCCCACCGCCACCGCCCAAGGCAAAACGGCTAAAGCCCTATATGGCTCACCCAGGCCCACCCATGCCCAGCGGCGAGGCTGCCCCGGCTGATTCTGCTGCGATCGCAGCCCCCGCGCCCCGCCATCCCGCCATTAGCGTGGTACCTGACGACGAGATTCACGCCCTAGACTGGCCCGAAGGCAGCTTGGCCCATCAGCTAGATTTACGGCAGCAAAAGTCTCTATCTTCCCTGCTGTAGCCGAGGCAGATACCCTTGGCGGATCTGCCAATTGTCTATCACGACGACTATGTCACCCCCCTGCCTGCGGCCCATCGGTTTCCGATGGCCAAGTTTGGGCTATTGCGAGATCTGCTGGTGCAGGATGGGGTGGTGCTGCCCGCAGAAGTCTATCAGCCGGGAATGCCGCCCCTGACCTGGCTAGAGTGGGTGCATACGCCGGACTATGTGCAGGATTACTGCCAAGGCACCCTAGACGCCAAGGCCCAGCGCCGGATTGGCCTTCCCTGGAGTCCGGCCCTGGTGCGCCGTACCTGTACAGCAGTCGGCGGCACGATTTTGACGGCAAAGCTGGCCCTGAAGAGAGGTCTAGCCTGCAATACGGCTGGGGGCACTCATCACGCCTTCCCCAGCTATGGGGCGGGGTTCTGTATTTTTAACGATTTGGCGATCGCATCTCGGGT
>PXDR01000379.1 GCA_003566335.1 Cyanobacteria bacterium T3Sed10_344R1 | reverse complement strand
TGGGTCTGCTTCTGGGGCTGCCTTTGCTTCTGAATCTAGGTCTGCTGTTGACCAGTGGGGAGGCTCGACCGTGACGTCTAGCCAATGGAATTGACCCGATGGCGGTTGCCAGCCCAGAACAGTGGCGGTCTGGGGCTGACCTGTTGCTAGGGCTTGCTGAATTGGGTTGGACTCAGGGGCTAAAGGCTGCTGATCAATCCCGCGCCACGGCAGTTGATGATAGGGCTGTCCAAGGGTTTGGGGCTCTAACCCCAGCAAAGTTTGCGCTGCGGGATTAGCCACCAGTAACGTTCCGGCCTGATCGAACAGCAGCAGCGCCACCGGCATGGGCTGGGCAAACTGCTGAAACTGGCGATCGCATTGGCGGAGAAGAGCATTATTCATAGGTTTTTGGCTAGGTTCGCAGGCGCGGGAAGAGGTCAAACCTCAACTGATGATTGTGCAGATATTTGTAAGGGAATCTTGATTTCAAACTGGGTTCCGGGGCCAGGGTCTGCCTGACGGCGGATGAGCTGCCCTTTGTGCATTTCCACCACAATTTGGTAAGCCGTTGCTAAGCCGACCCAAGTGCCGGAATCGGTCACGGTTGGCCCCAGGAGGGGATCGCTCAAGCGCTGCTCTGCCTCGGGAAACTGCCCTACCCCATTATCGCGAATCTGAAGGGACACGCCTGTAGCATTGGCTTGGGTTTCAATCCAAAGGGTTGGGGCTTCTCCCGGATGGGTGGGGTGCCAATCTGCGAACCGGGTTTCTAGATCGGTAATGGCGTGGGTGATTAAATGCCAAAACACTTGGTTCAGCTGGCTGGCGAAGCAGGTCACTTCGGGAAGGCTGCTGTAGGTTTTCTCCACGGTGATCGGCCAACCGCGCTGCTGGCCGCTGAGCTGATGGTGGAGCAGGAGTAGCGTGCTGTCTAAGCATTCATGGAGGTCAACGGGCTTGAGGTCGGCTTCACCGAGGCGAGAAAACACCCGCAGCGCCAGAATCACGGCTCGGATTCGATCGGCCCCTGCCTGCATGGAGGTCATCAGACTTTTTATGTCTTGGTGCAGAAAGTCTAGGTCTATTTCTTCGGTTAGGGCTGCGATCGCAGCGGTGGGCTGGGGATATTCTTGACCGTAAAGCTCAATCAAGGCCAGCAAGTCGTTGACATACTGGTTGGCCGGTTTCAGGTTGCCAGAAATGAAGCTAATTGGGTTGTTGATTTCATGGGCGACCCCGGCCACAATTTGCCCTAAGCCTGCCATCTTTTCTTTTTGAATCAGTTGGCTTTGGGTGCGATGCAGGTCAGCGAGGGCTTGCTTGAGGCGAGTGTTTTGGGCTTCCCGCTCTTGTTGCAGGGTGCGAATCATCAACTGGTTGTTAATTCGGGCTAGGACTTCCGCCACCTGGAAGGGCTTGGTGATGTAGTCCGCGCCGCCGACTTCAAAGGCTTGCACTTTGTCGCGAATATCGTCTAGGGCGCTGAGAAAAATGACGGGCACCGCAGCGGTTGCTTCGTTGGCTTTGAGCTGCTGACAGACTTCATAGCCTTTGAGATCAGGCAGGTTAATGTCTAGGAGAATTAAGTCGGGGGGCAAGGCTTGGGCCGCCGTTAGGGCCATCTGTCCAGTAATGGCTTTGCGAACGCTGTACCCCTGTTCTTGCAGGATGGCAGACAAGAATCGAATGTTGTCTGGGGTGTCGTCAACTAGCAGAATGTCATACAGCATTGCGGTTGTGGGACTTTGTTCACTGCGGAGGGCAGTGGTCATGGGCAGTGGCATAGGGGCAAGGCCGGGCCAACCTGGGGGCCACGGATAGATGGCGTTGAGGGCTAACGGGGAAATTGGGGCGACCTAGAGATTTCACCCTAGACTCTCAAACAAAACCGACAGAAAAAATGTCCACAGGCTAAACCTAAGGACGAGTCTGAAGACAAATTATCGCCAATAGACGACGTTTTTGTCCTTTGTTTTATGGCGGTTTTATAGCGGTTGTATGGAGATTGGATGAAGATCTTCAAGATCTTAGAGAAGACCCTATATCGATTGATTTCCACAACCAGTTCTACAGCGGGTAGCCCGTGATTATCCGGACTTTTAAGGCAATTAGACTGTTTGGAGGGTAATTCAGTCTGGCCCTTATTCTGACCCTACAAAACTGGAGCTATAGCTATTATAGGTAAAATTTGGGAGCCGACCTAGACTCTGCGGCATAAGTCTTCCCCTCTGAAGACCCTCATCCCCCAGCCCCTTCTCCTTAAGGAGAAGGGGAGCCGGATTCAAAGTCCCTATCCCGTCTTGGGAAAGGGACTATAGCCCAAGGGCATACCAGAAAAGGGTGAGGGCTCCAAACTGAGATGCCCCTCCAGCCTCGCGGTACTAGGCCCCGAACGGATGGGGTGGTGAATTCTGCGGATGGGGCCTGCCTCAGCGGGCTAGGAGTTGATCTACCGCCTGCTTAATCTGGGCTTCGTCGGCTGGGTTTTGATAGGGATTACCGGCCCGGTGGCCCCAGATGGAGGTGATGGGCTGGTATCGGGCTCCAGGGATTAACGCTGCTTCGGCTTGGCAGTCTTCTGGGGTGAAGTAGAGGTCGGTGGTGGCGGGCATGACTAGGGTTTGGGCCTGAATTGCTGCCATTGCTTGGGGGTAGTCCCCTTGGTACTGGGGATTGTCGCTAACGTCACAGCGCAGCCAGGTGTCAATCATCGCCAGCAGGTTGTGGGGGTCGCGCCGACGGTAGCTGGCTTCCCAGCTTCTGAGCAGATAGTCTTCGAGGGAGTCGTAGCCCCAGGCTAGGTAGGGCTTGGCGCGGTAGTATGCCTGGGAAGCGGCCCAACTGGCGTAGATTTGGGCGAAGGTATGGAAGCCTCGGTCTGGCACGCGCTCAAACCGTTCTCCGTTCCAGGCGGGGTCGCTGGTCAGGGCAGCCCGCAGGCTGTAGAGAAAGATCTTGTTGTGGTCGGTGGTTTTGGCGGTGCCGCAAATTGCCGCAATCCGCTGTACGTGCTGGGGATAGAGTGTGCCCCAGTGATAGCCCTGCTGAGCCCCCATAGACCAGCCGTAAACCAGGGCCAGTTTTTCAATGCCGAGGGTTTGGGTGACTAGGGCAAACTGAGCCCGGACGTTGTCGTAGTGGGTGAAGTACACTCCCGGCTGGGCGACGGCGGCACAGGTGTTGGGGGAGGT
>PXDR01000037.1 GCA_003566335.1 Cyanobacteria bacterium T3Sed10_344R1 | reverse complement strand
GGTGTTTCAACCCCATCGCTACAGCCGAGCCGCTACGCTGCTAGCAGAGTTCACCACCGCTTTTAACCATGCCGATCAAGTGGTGGTGGCCGACATCTACAGTGCTGGCGAAAAAAATGTCTATGACATTTCTGGGGAGAAAATTGCGGCTGCGATCGCAACCCACCATCCCCAGGTCACCTACAGTGGCGCTCTGCCAGCCGTCCAGAAAACCTTACTTGAAACCCTCCAGCCTGGGGATGTCGTGCTCTTCCTGGCTGCAGGCAACCTTAACCAAATTATCCCGGAGGTAATGACTGCTTACGCCGCTCCGTCTGCGATTGCTTCAGAATCCCTATCGGTAACGGAGGCTTACCAACAGGTCTGAGGTATGGCTTCGGTTGGCTCCTCACACCGACCGAGTCCCATGACCCCCTGCTCCTACTATGACAACACTGCTTTCCCTTCCTCTTACCGACTGTGCAATCCAGTCTAAGGTTGCCCTGACGGACTACACCTCTTTTCGAGTTGGCGGCCCGGCAGAGTGGTTTGTAGCCCCTCGCACTCTCGAAGATTTAAAATCCGGCCTCAGCTGGGCCGTTGAAGCAGCGCAGCCCACCACCGTTTTAGGAGCTGGGTCAAACTTGCTAATTAGCGATCGCGGACTGAATGGCCTAGTCGTCTGCACCCGCCGCCTGCGCCACATCAGCTTTGACGACGCCACCGGCCAAGTCACCGCCGCCGCTGGCGAACCCCTAGCCACCCTGGCCTGGAAAGCCGCCAAACGGGGCTGGCGCGGCCTAGAGTGGGCCGTTGGCATTCCCGGAACCGTCGGTGGAGCCGTGGTGATGAATGCCGGAGCCCACGGAGCCTGCACCGCTGATTTATTCGTCTCTGCCGACGTGATTTCCCCCCAGGGCAAACCCGAGCGGCTGTTTTTAGCCGACATGGACTATCGCTACCGCACCTCTATCCTGCAAAAAGATGGCCGGGTCGTCGCCCAAGCCACCTTGCAGCTAGAACCCGGTCACGACCCCCAGCAGGTGATGGCCGACACCAGCGCCGACCTCAACCAGCGCCGACACAGCCAGCCCTACCACCTGCCCAGTTGCGGCAGCGTTTTTCGCAACCCCGAAGCCCAGAGTGCGGCTTGGTTAATTGAGCAGGCTGGGCTCAAGGGCTACCGCATTGGCCGGGCAGAAGTGGCCCAGCGTCACGCCAACTTCATTCTCAACTGCGGTGGAGCCAGCGCCAGCGATATCTTCACCCTGATTCATCACGTCCAAGATCGCGTTGCCGACCAGTGGTCTTTACTGCTCAAACCAGAGGTAAAAATCCTGGGCGACTTCCAGCCAGTTTGAGATTCCCCCAGGCAACGTTAGAATCGAGGGGTTCAATTTTCCCAAACAGCGTTAGTCTCGAATAACCCATTCAAATACGTCAGTAATTATGACCAAAGGGCAAGGATTCGGCTTCGGCCTCGGCAAAATGAAGGAGCTTACCGAAGCCTTCAAGAAAGCTCAGCAGGTGCAGGAAGGAGCAAAACAGCTCCAAGAAGACCTAGAGCAAATGGAAATTCAGGGCCAGTCCGGTGGCGGTCTAGTGACGGTTGTGCTCAGCGGCAACCAAGAACCCCGTGGGGTCACCGTTAGCCCAGAAGCGATCGCAGAAGGGCCAGAGGTCTTGTCTGACCTGGTGCTGGCCGCCATGCAAGACGCTTACAAGCGCTCCACCGACACCATGCGCGAGCGCATGGAGGAGCTGACTGGCGGTCTCAACCTGGGGCTGTAGTTCCACCCGTCCGCCTTCGGGGGGCTAGCCCCCGAAGGCCCTTGATACATTAGGTTGACCTGCCATGACTACCCGGCTTCTATTCGTTTGCCTTGGCAATATTTGCCGCTCGCCGTCAGCCGAAAACATCATGAGGCATCTGCTAACACAACGGCAGATGACCGCAAAAATTAGCTGTGATTCAGCAGGCACCGCCAGCTACCATGTGGGCAACCCCCCCGACCGCCGGATGACAGCCGCCGCCAAGCGTCGGGGCATTGACCTCGTGGGCCAAGCCCGTCAGTTTGAGGCAGCCGACTTTGAGCAGTTCGACTGGGTGCTGGCTATGGACAAAGACAACTACGCCAACATCCTGCGCCTTGACCCTACCGGGAAATATCGGCACAAGGTTAAGCTAATGTGCGAGTTCTGTCGCCACCATTCTGACCAAGAAGTGCCTGACCCCTACTACGGTGGCCCCGAGGGGTTTGACTACGTCATTGACCTGCTGCTTGATGCCTGTGAGGGCTTCCTCGACTTTTTGGCCCAGCAGCCCGAAGCTTAAATCGCGAAAACTCAGCGGCGTCTAATTGTCTAAATTAGTCTAATTAAGGTGTACCGATGCGTATTTCCTGGTTAGGGTTGGGCTTAGGGTTTGCGGCTCTAGGGGCAAGCCTGCATCTGTTAACCACTAACGTCTTTCCCCAAGGTCACTGGCAACTTCGGCTGCTAGCGTTAATGGGGGTTGAGGTGCCAGGGTTAGACCTGCCGTTGTCAGAAATCCCCAACCAAGTCACCGCAGACGGTAGGCCCCAGGTCTTGGTTTATGGCCCCGAAAACTGCCCCCCAGCCCAAGCCTTAATGTCCGCCCTAGATCAGCAGGGTATCCCCTATCTATTTCGGAATGCTGGTCGAAATGGGGGGATTGACCAAGCGGAACTCGGCGCTGTGATTCTGGCGACGAGCAGCGAACCCAGCCAGTCCACCGCCATTGTGCTGGTTAATGGCAAGGTCTTAGCCAATCCAACCCTACCCGTGATTGAGCAAGAGTATCAACAGGCCGTGAGCTCCTCTCGTCCGCTTTAATGTGACCCCTGATTCGCCCATTCAACACGAGCTAGTTTTAATCGGCGGCGGCCATAGCCATGCCCTTGTTCTAGAAATGTGGGCCATGAATCCCCTGCCGGGGGTTGGGCTAACCCTCATTAGCAACCTGGTGGAAACCCCATACTCTGGGATGTTGCCGCCCCACATTGCCGGAATTTACAGCTTTGACGAAGCCCACATCGACCTGCGGCCCCTGACTCACTTCGCCCGCTGCCGCCTGATTGTCGATACCGTCACGGACCTTGACCCAGGGGCTCAGGTCGTCCACACGGCCCACCATCCCCCCATCGGCTACGATCTGCTGTCGGTCGATATTGG
>PXDR01000618.1 GCA_003566335.1 Cyanobacteria bacterium T3Sed10_344R1 | reverse complement strand
GTTACCAGGTGTTTCACGACCTGCTGACGGGGCTGCCCAACCGCATGTTGTTTAACCAGCACCTGCCCTTGGCCTTGGCCCACGCCCGCCGCGCCAATCAACTGCTGGGGGTGATTTTTCTCGACCTTGATCGGTTCAAAACCATCAATGACACCCTTGGCCATGCCGTGGGCGATCAGCTGCTCCAGCAAGCCACCCGCCGCCTTACCAGCGCCCTGCGAGAGGAAGACACCATTGCCCGCTGGGGTGGGGATGAATTCACCCTAATTTTGCCCAGCCTTAAATCAGCAGAAGATGCGGCCAAGGTGGCCGAGCGCCTATTCGCCGCCCTCAAGCCCGCCTTTTTTCTGGATGGCCACGAGCTTTATATCACCAGCAGCGTTGGCATTGCCCTCTATCCCAATGATGGCGAAGATATGGACACGCTGCTCAAGAATGCCGATGCCGCTATGTACCGCGCCAAGGAGCAGGGGCGCAATAATTATCAGTTCTACACCGCCAAAATTAATTCCCAAGCCTCCCACCTGCTCACCCTAGAAAATAGCCTGCACCACGCCCTAGAGCGGCAGCAGTTTGTGGTGTATTACCAGCCTCAATTTAACGTGGTCACGGGGGAGATTACCCAGGTCGAAGCCTTGCTGCGCTGGCAACATCCTCAGCTCGGGTTGGTGTCGCCCCAAACCTTTATCACCATTGCTGAAGAAAATGGACTGATTGTGCCCATCGGGGAATGGGTGCTGCGCGTGGCCTGTCAACAAAATTATGCTTGGCACCAAGCTGGGCTGACGAATTTGCGCGTGGCCGTTAACTTATCTCCGCGTCAGCTTCAGCATCCTGAGTTGGTGTCCCGGGTAGAAAAAATCTTGCAGGAAACTCACCTTGAGGCTCAGTTTCTAGAGCTAGAAATCACTGAAACTGCCGCCATGCGGGATGTAGAAGCAACTGTAGATATTCTGAGCCGCCTGCAGAAGATGAAGGTGCGCATTGCTATGGACGATTTTGGTACCGGTTATTCGTCCTTGAGCTATCTGAAAAAGTTTCCCCTCAATAGCCTGAAGATTGACCGCGCTTTTGTCCAAGACCTCACCCACAGTCCAGAAGATAAGGGAATGATTGCGGCCATTATTGCGTTGGGGCAGTGCCTCAATCTCAATATCATTGCCGAAGGGGTTGAAACGAAAGATCAGCTTGACTGCCTCAAAGCCCTGAATTGCGAAGAAATGCAGGGCCATTGGTTTAGTCCACCCCAGGCGGCTGAGTTAATTACGCAACTGCTGCGATCGCACCCCTTAGCTCAGTCAATCCGCTAGGCTAAGCGAGCGGCAACGGGCGTATTATCCCCTCTAGGGGCTCGATTTAGCGCCCGTAGCGTGCTTCTAGCCAAGCTCGTAATTCTGCCTCTGTTTCAAAGGTTTGGCATTGTCCGTCCCACGGATCAAACCCCTGCCAGCGCCATCCCTGAGGGGTTAATCGTTGACGAACTTTAGGGCTATCCCCAGCGGTCAGCCAAGCCAGTAGCCCCAGCCGCCAGCGGGTTATCAGGGCCGCCATACTGCGCCGATAATCCTTTTTAGGGTCAGCCTTAGTAGGAACTCCTAACCCAGGCTGGGGGGCAACCGCAGCCGACCAAAGCTGCTCTAAATTAGCTCGGTTCTGGGCCAGTTTAGCTTGGGGAGATAAATCAGAATGACCGTTCATCGCGCTGCCTCAACATCACTGCTAGCTCTTCATGTCAGTTGTCTGGGATGAATGCTGTCACCGCACTCTAGCTAGAGAACTGAGCAAAACCAACCGATGCCATTAATGGCTGCTATTTATCTTGTCTATGGCCTTGTCTGTAGCCCTGTCTATGGCGTGCTTGATTAAGCCCATCCTCCTGGCACCCTGACCATAGGCTTTCTGTCAATACTTTTTGTTGATAGTCGCTGCTAATAACCAGCCCTAATAACCAGCAGGCGACTCAACGGCAGGCGGTAACCAAACTGAGCTTGATTCAAACGCTTAAGTTGCGGGGCAGAATTGTCTCATGTTTAAAAACTATCTGTCAGAAACTATTTGAATGTAGTATTATTTTCCAAGGCAATATGCTCAAGACTGCGTCAAAATAGAAGCTCTTGAGACAGTATTGATTCTGCGGTTGTGGAACGGCTTGTCAGGTCAGCGGTTCATCGCGTTTCTCGGTCTAATCAGGAGCCCTACATCCCGAGTTCAAATCGAAAATCGGAAAAAGTTGGAGCACTGAGACAGGATTTCCGTATCTCACTTAGACTCGGGCCTGTAATGTCCTGGTCTGAAGTCTAGAGTTACGGCGGGATGTCGAGGCGTAATCTTGACTGCGATCGCAGAATCGTTAAAAGCCAAGTCGTTAAAACGTTGTTCAGAGAGATTCAAGCAGGATGGCTAAGGAAGAAATGGAAGTCTTAACGGGTAAAGCGCTCGTAGAGAAAGTCAAAGAATTAGAGCACCTCAGTAAAGAAGAGAAAGCCCGGGCCTGTGGTTACTACAGCGTGACCAAAAACGATGTAGAACGGGTCAATATGATGAAATTCCTGAATGCGTTAATTGACGCAGAGGGAATTCAGCTTGACAGCACCCAGAGCACCAACGGTCGCGGCGGACGCAATGCCAGCTATCGCATCACCGTTCAGGCTAATGGCAACCTGCTGATTGGCTCGGCTTACACCAAGCAAATGGGACTCAATCCCGGAGATGAATTTCATATCTCTTTGGGGCGTAAGCACATTCACCTAAAGCAAATTGATGCTGACGGCAATGAAGTTGCCGAAGAAGACGAAGATTAAGGGTTGTTTTTCGTTAGCCCACTGCGCTTTTTCGCAGTAGGGCTAATTCTTAGGCAAAGTTCCAAGCTGGATTTGCTTGATTGCAGGATCAAGCTTTAAACCTCTCCCCTTGCCTCCAAGCATCGTTAAATAGCCCGTTACTTCACCTGAAGTAACGGGCTTGTTTTATGGTCATCCCCAGGCTGCGGCTACGTTCAGCCAGCGGCAGCCACAACCTATTCGAGTCTCAATAGCGAATTTGCAGGGTCACACGGGCTTCGACGGTTTGATTGCCCCCCTCAATCGGGCTAGAGGCGGCATCGGCTGACATCAGGGCCTGTTCACTCCGCTGAAAGACCGGCGGCGGTGCGCTGGCACCGTCAATCTGAATGCCGACAATTTCTTG
>PXDR01000612.1 GCA_003566335.1 Cyanobacteria bacterium T3Sed10_344R1 | reverse complement strand
TTGAGCAGTTGAGCGGTCAATTTTGAGTTGATGGTCACCGTGCCTTTCTCTGCCGAACGATGCCCCAGTTCTAAGGTCTCTACCGCAATGGAGGCCGCCGTTAGGGGATTGCGCAGGTCATGGGCCAGCATGGCAATAATGTGATCCTTGAACTGTAGTTGGGCCTCCAGTTCTTCCTTGGTCTGGCGCAAGCGAAAGATTTCGTCCGAGAGCTGCATTAACTCGGCAGAATGGGCTACCGAAGTGTGGGTCGATTGCTGAACGCACTGGGCCTGCTGCTGGGGATTCTGAGCTTCCGCCTCTAGTTCCAGCGCAGTTTCAACCTCATTCAGCCAGCGAGGCCACCAATGTTCAATCTGGGGAATAATGTCACTGCCGGTCAGCTTTTGCTGGGGGGCGGGCGCGATTTTGACCAGGGCAGGGGTAGCTACCAAGCGAAAATGCTCTACTAAGTAGGGCTGTTCGCTGATGTCGATGATGTCCAAGCTGTAGGCGTGATCCCCCTCTAACCGCTGGAGATGATGGCGAATCTGCCGAATCTGCTCCCTAGACTGTGGGCGTTTGTCGATAAACAGCAGCAGCTTGAGGGGGACTTCAGGCTGAGTCAGCCCTTGAAGCAAGACCTCCATCCAGTCTCCTCTGGTGACGAATTGGCACGTGGACTAGGTCAATTCTACCCGCAGGGGTTGGTCAAGGGGCGTCGCCCTGCCAAATAGTCGTCAATGTAATCAAGGTAATCAAGAAGGAGTCGCGATGCGAATTTTAGGCTTGGCCTGGGAGTTTCCCCCCAGAATTGTGGGCGGCATTGCCCGCCATGTGGCTGAGCTTTACCCCGCTTTGGCGGCGTTGGGCCATGAGGTGCATTTGCTGACGGTGGAGTTTGGCCACACGCCAGCCTATGAGGTGGTTGAGGGGGTGCGGGTGCATCGGTTGGCGGTTGGCCCTAGCCAGGACTTTTTCCACTGGGTGGGTAATTTCAACGACAGCCTAGGGCAGTATGGTGGCCAGCTAATTTTAGACACTGGGCCTTTTGACCTGATTCATGCCCATGACTGGTTGGTGGGGGATGGTGCGATCGCACTCAAACACCACTTCAAAATCCCCCTAGTCGCCACCATCCACGCCACGGAATTTGGCCGACACAACGGTCTGTACGACCCGGTTCATTTCTATATCCACCAAAAAGAACGACAGCTAGTACACGAAGCTTGGCGGGTGATTGTCTGCACCGGCTACATGCAGCGGGAGATCGCCTACAGCTTGGACTGTCCTCTCGACAAAATCGACATTGTCTACAACGGCATTCGCCCCGAAAAGAAGCACCTCCCCCCCAACTTCGACCGCCAGGGCTACCGTCGCCGCTTTGCTGGCGATAACGAAAAGATTGTGTACTACGTGGGCCGCATGACCTACGAGAAAGGCGTCGCCGTGCTGCTCAACGCTGCCCCCAAAGTGCTGTGGGAAATGGGCGGCAACGCCAAATTCGTAATTATCGGGGGCGGCAACACCGACGCACTGCAGCGCCAGGCTTGGGAGTTGGGCATTTGGCATAAGTGCTATTTCACCGGCTTCATGGCCGATGATGACCTCGATCGGTTCCAAGCGGTTGCGGACTGCGCCGTGTTTCCCAGCCTGTATGAGCCTTTTGGGATTGTGGTGCTAGAGAGCTTTGCGGCTCGGGTGCCTGTGGTGGTGTCAGATACTGGCGGGCTGCCGGAGGTGGTGCAGCATACCCAGACGGGCCTTGTCACCCATACCCAAAACCCAGAGTCTTTGGCTTGGGGCATTTTGGAAGTGCTGAAAAATCCGGGCTATGCCCAGTGGCTCACAGACAACGCCTACAACAGTTTGCAGCAGCGGTTTAGCTGGAGCCAAATTGCCCAGCAAACGACAGCGGTATTCGAGCAGGTAATCCAAGCCCGGCAGCAGGTGAAGTGGTAAACCGGCGGGGTGAAGAACTGTGACAGATCTAGGGTGGCAGCATGGTCTGACTGCTGTTACACAATCGTTTTGGTGCTTAGTCGCTACAATAAAGGAACCCATCAGCTGTATTCTTTCGCTCCTGTGATGGCAATGTTGTCCCGGTTGATGTAATGCCCCGGGCTGCCCCAGGAACTCGAATAGCGCCCAGTCCATTGTCTGAATTGCTTGCTGCCCCAGGCAGCCTAGCTGGATGATGACGGGAGCTCAAATCCCTTCATTGCAAGTGCTAGGTCTCGATTCACCCTAGCTCCTTCTGTTTGGACAAGTCACCCGTAACAAAACTCCTCCGATCCGCTCGGGTTAGGGGGGCAATCGCGACTTTTCCTTTATTTCCTGATTCCATCCCCCAGATACCGAGAGTTCGAGAGGGCCTATGAGCGCCAGTCAATCTTCCCCCAAACAGGCTTACATCAACGTGATGGAGACCTTGGTTGCTGAAGCCGTTGAGCAGCAACTACAAAAACTACCGCCGCGAGTGCTGAAGTACATTAAGCGCAATGAAGTAGAAACCTATGCGCTGAACCGCTTACCGGCCCTGTATGCGTCGAGTGAACGGGGTTGGCAGTGCCAGTACGACCGGGCCAAACACGACTATGGCACTAAGATTCAGCAAGCCGTGAAACAGGCATTTGCGGCAGTACAGGTTGACCCGATTCGCTTATCCCAGCCTCTACCGGTTCAGTCGGCAGATCCTGAGGCCCAGAAAACCCTGGCTATCCTGCGAGATCTACTGAAAGATCCGACCCTGGAGTGGCAGACGTTGGTGCCTCGACTGAAGCAGTTGTTGGGGCAAAGCTTATCCCAGCGGAGCGGTAGCGGTAATACCTCAGAACATCGCTCATCTTGGCGACCGGGTACCTATGGGGGTGAGGTTGCTTGGCAGCCTAAAAAGCCGTCTGCCTCAAATCCCCACCGTAAGTTTGATTGGGATGATGCGATTCATCGTCGTTAGCTCAATTGCTCGCTAGCTCAATGGTTAAGCCAGCCGTTAGCCCAGCTGCCGCAGTCCCTGGCGCAATCGCGCAGCCGCCGCTGGGTTTTGCTGTTCGTAGTGGGTGAGGGCTTGGGCAAAGGCGGTTTGGCTGAGGTCACGCTGACCTTGTTTGAGCAGAGCGACCCCTAGGTTTTGATACGCCTCGGCATAGTCAGGCTGGAGAGCGATCGCACGGTTATAAGCTGCGATCGCAGCCTCTAGCTGGCCCAG
>PXDR01000519.1 GCA_003566335.1 Cyanobacteria bacterium T3Sed10_344R1 | reverse complement strand
CGCCGCCAGGTGCCCAACCTCAGCGCCCCCGTGCCCGAAAACCTCAGCCTCAGCCAAGCCGACTTTTTACAGGCGATCAAGGTGATTAAACCTGCTGTGTTGCGGGCGGTTGCGATCGAAACCCCCCAGGTTGCCTGGGATGACATTGGTGGCTTAGACACCACCAAGCAAACCCTGCAAGAATCCGTCGAAGGGGCACTGCTCTACCCCGAGCTATACCAGCGCACCGGAGCCAGCGCCCCTCGGGGGATTTTGCTCTGGGGGCCGCCCGGCACCGGCAAAACCCTCCTAGCCAAAGCCGTTGCCGCCCAAGCCCGAGCCAACTTCATTGCCATCAATGGCCCAGAGTTGCTAAGTCGCTGGGTTGGGGCCGCAGAGCAGGCTGTGCGGGAACTATTCGCCAAAGCCAAGCAGGCCGCCCCCTGTGTCGTATTCATTGATGAAATTGACACCCTAGCCCCAGTGCGCGGCCAGTACGGGGGAGACTCTGGAGTCAGCGATCGCGTCGTCGGTCAACTGCTGACAGAGCTAGATGGCCTCCAGTCCAGCCTGGGGCTGTTGTTAATTGGGGCCACGAACCGGCCCCAGTCATTAGATCCCGCCCTGTTGCGATCGGGGCGGCTAGATTTGCAGATCGAGGTCAGCCTGCCAGATGCCGCCAGCCGCTTGGCAATTTTGCAGGTGCATAACCAGGATCGCCCCTTAGACGAAGTCGATCTCACCCCTTGGGCCGACCAAACCGCAGGCTGGAATGGGGCTGACCTCGCCCTACTCAGCAACCAAGCCGCCCTCTGCGCCATCCGTCAGTATCGCGCCCAAGGCCAAACCGACCCCAGCCAAATTCGGATTCGTCCCGATCACTTCCACCAAGCCTATCAAGCCCTACAAAACCAGCGATCGCCGCAAGTTAAGTAAATCTGCGTAAGCTAACTTGTGGTCTTCGATAACCTGTGACCATCGTCACGATAGTCATCGATAGCAATCACCTTGGGAATTGCCCTTGGATCACCTGTCAACCGGTCAAAATGGAGGATTATCTTAAACAAGTTCTAAACCCGTCACGCCTTAATTCACCATGAACGCTTCTTTCTCCATCCGAAGCTTAGTGAGTAAAGCCCTGCATCTCCGCAAGCTAACCCCCGACATCGAAAACGGCATCAACACTGAACTCACCCGATTGGGCTATGTGTCTGACGCTGACTACGAAGCCCTAGAGCTGCTGATGTCAGAACTTGATGCCGGACGCATCAAGCTCGTGGCAAGCTTTTGAGCCTTCGGGGTAAATCCTGGGCAACTGTTAGCCTATCTAGCTGCTCTGCCCAACCTTTTCCAACCTCCCGCGCTTCTCTTCACTGGCGCGGAGTAAAGGGGCGGGTGGTGATGAGCGCACGCAGGATATATCGAAAGACGTACTCAGTCTGAACCTGGGCGGGACGGGTGCGTAGGCTCAGACTGAAGAATCCAACCAGCGTCTTCTAGCTGCTAGCGTCAGCAGCCTTGAGCTTAAATACAACGACGCCCAGCGGCGGTAGGGTCAAGCTGAGAGCATTGGGCCAGCGTGGATTATCCCAACGGTGGGTTGATTGGCCGCCTTGATTACCCTGCCCACTACCACCGTAGCAAGCCGCATCGCTATTGATCAGTTCGGCGTAATAGCCCGGTTCTGGCACCCCAACCCAGTAGTCATACAGCGGCTGAGGGGTAAAGTTGCAAACCGTCACGACAAAGTCATCGCTGTCTTTAGCTCGCCGCAAAAACGACACGACGCTGTTATCGGCATCATTACAGTCAATCCACTCAAACCCGTCGGTTGAGAAGTCATCGGTATAGAGTGCCGGTTCTTGTTTGTAGACCCCATTCAGGTCTGCCACAAACTGCCGGAGCTGTTTGTGCGGAGCCTGGTTGAGCAAATCCCAGCTCAAGTCAAGCCAAGCATTCCACTCCTGGGTTTGACCAAATTCCATCCCCATAAACAGAGTCTTTTTGCCAGGATGGGTAAACATGTAGGCATACAGCGCCCGCAGGTTCGCCAGCTTTTGCCAGTCATCTCCCGGCATTTTTTGCCACAGGCTGCCCTTGCCATGCACCACCTCATCGTGGGAGAGGGCCAGCATAAAGTTTTCGCTGAAGGCGTACCAAATGCTGAAGGTGATTGAGTTTTGGTGATACCTGCGATAAACCGGGTCTTGGCTGAAGTAGCCCAACATATCGTGCATCCAGCCCATGTTCCACTTGAGGTTAAAGCCCAAGCCACCGATGTAGGTGGGGCGAGAAACATTGGGCCAAGCGGTGGATTCTTCTGCGATCGACAGGGCTCCAGGGTAGTAGCCAAAAATTAGATAGTTAAGCTGACGGAGAAAATCGACCGCCTCTAAGTTTTCGTTGCCGCCAAAGTGGTTCGGCACCCACTGGCCGTCTTCGCGGTCGTAGTCGAGGTAGAGCATGGACGCCACTGCATCAACCCGAATGCCGTCGATATGGTACTTGTCAAACCAAAACAGGGCATTGGCAACCAGAAAATTGCGCACTTCGTGGCGGGCATAGTTGAAGACCAGGGTGCCCCACTCTTTATGCTCACCCTTACGCGGGTCGGCGTGCTCGTAAAGATGACTACCGTCAAAGAAGGCGAGGCCGTGGCTATCTTTGGGGAAGTGTCCAGGCACCCAGTCCACCAAGACGCCAATGTCATGTTGGTGGCACTGATCCACGAAGTACATGAAGTCCTGAGGACTGCCAAACCGAGAGGTGGGGGCAAAGTGTCCGGCCACCTGATAGCCCCAAGACCCGTCAAAGGGGTGTTCTGCAACCGGCAGCACCTCAATGTGGGTGTAGCCCATTTCTTTGACGTAGGGAATTAGCTTGTCAGCAAGTTCCCGGTAGGTGAGAAAGCGGCCTTCTGGCTTTTGAGACACCCGCACCACGGGAGAACCATCTGCCGGGGGCTGGTCGGCGCTGGTATGGAGCCAAGACCCCAAATGCACCTCGTACACTGAGACGGGCTGAG
Source organism: Cyanobacteria bacterium T3Sed10_344R1 (assembly GCA_003566335.1). Taxonomy (GTDB): domain Bacteria; phylum Cyanobacteriota; class Cyanobacteriia; order Phormidesmidales; family Phormidesmidaceae; genus PXDR01. The sequence continues at coordinate 10,886 of PXDR01000519.1, read as the reverse complement.
TCTGCGGATCTTGCTGACGCCGTTGGGCCAGCCAGTCATCGTCCTGCCAGTCATAGCTCAAGTCCGCCACGATTGAAGCGGTGTCGGGCCGGACTTCCTGTTGATAGCCGTAGGGATCGGACTTGTTGTAGAGATGCCCTTCGCTGTTTTTAATTTCGTACTTGTACTTGGTGCCGGTCTTCAGGTCGGGAACGAACAAGTCCCAAATGCCGCCACCAATCCGCCGCATTTGGTGCTTACGGCCATCCCAAAAGTTGAAGTCTCCAATTACAGAAACGCTGCGAGCACTGGGAGCCCAGACCGCGAAGTAGACGCCAGCGACGCCATCAATCTCAACTCCGTGGGCTCCCATCTTTTCGTAGATGCGGTGATGGTTGCCTTCGCCAAATAGATGAATATCGTAGTCGCTGATGAGCGGGGTCTTGAAGGCATAGGGATCTCGGATGACCTGTTCGTGGTCGCCGTATTTGACTTTCAGCAGGTAGTTTGCGCCCAGGTCTTCGGCGTCAATGTAGCACTCGAAGAAGTTGGGATGATGGGCTGAGGTCATGGCGTACTGCGATCGCACCTCTGGATGCACCACCCAAGCAGCATCGGCATCGGGCAAATAGGCCCGCACGACCCACTGAGCTTTACCCTCGACTTCAACTAGATGGGAACCCAGAACTTCAAACGGATTGTGGTGCTGGTTGGCGACGATGCGCTGCACCTGTTCTGGGGCGGCGGTTAGAGCTGCTGAAGAAGTCATAAGAGAAGGTGATACAGTCTGCAATCTGGAAGTCTTAACCTGGGCTAAGCCTACCTCAATAACTTAAACTGCTACATCCCCCAGCACATCTGCCTATAGGTAAAAACCGCAACCGCTTTGCCATTGAGCCCAACCATTGGGCCAAGCCATCGATCTGCACTAACAAAAAACTCTCTTAATAGACAGCGATCACCTCCCCCCGATATCCAGGGTAATCCAGGTGATGATCAAGGCGTAGATCCTGGCTCAAGATATGGCGTAGAGCCAGAGAATACTGGGAACAGCAACTGTCTTTTGGCTAGGCACCAAGCCCGTATGACATAGACCCTAACCCAGGCTGAGCCTCATAATAATTGAATCTACCAATAAAAATTTAACGAGAACTCTTCTCAACAAGCTGGTTTGCCGATATGCTGGGACAGCCAGCTTATTGAGTTTAAGTCTCAACAAGCTGGTGGCGATTAGGGGAATCCCGGTCGCGCCAAGACGTTTTTCCTCAGCCCATTATTTTGCAAGGAGTGCAACATGGCGAAAATCGGTTTGTTCTACGGCTCAACGACCGGCAAAACTGCCGATGTGGCGGAGCAAATTCAGGCAGCCTTAGGCGGTGAGTCCGCTGTTGAACTCCATGACATCGCCGACTGTAGCGAAACGGATCTTGATGATTATGACTGTCTGATTATTGGCTGCCCCACCTGGGATATTGGGCAACTGCAAGGAGATTGGGAAGGCATATTCCCCGACCTAGACAACTTGGACTTCAGCGGCAAGCAGGTGGCCTACTTTGGCACTGGCGACCAAATTGGCTATGCCGACAACTTTCTGGATGCCGTCGGCATTCTCGAAGAAAAAATTAGTAGCCTGGGTGGCCAAACCGTTGGGTACTGGCCCACAGACGGCTATGACTTCAGTGAATCCAGAGCCATTAGAGACGGCAAATTCTGTGGTCTCGCCCTAGACGAAGACAACCAGGATGAACAAACCGAAGCCCGAATCCAAGCCTGGACAGCCCAACTGAAAACAGCGCTTGGGCTATAGGTTCACTCCAATCCTGGATCAGCCCTAACCCTCAGGGGTGCAATCATCGTACCCCACCCTCTTTCCTCCAAAGCCAATAGCCAACAGCCAACAGCCAATATCAAAACCATGCCCCACCTCCCCAAAGCCCTCTGGCTCAACGTCAGCCCTCACCTGCAGCGCTTCGACCAGCCCCTGCTTTGTCAATTAGCCCGCCACAGTCACCTTCAACGCTGGGAATATCACCAAACCATAGACGAGCCCTGCTGTCTCGAAACCGCAGTCAGCTTACTCCACGATCATCTCAACTCAGTTCCCCAGCCCGTCCACCTAATCGGTCATGGTTTAGCTGGGGTTGTGGGGCTACTCTACGCCCGTCGCTGGCCTCAGCGGGTACGATCCCTCACTCTGCTTTCAGTTGGCGTTCAACCCCTAGTCACCTGGCAGTCCCATTACTACGCCCTACGCCGCCTGTTGCCTTGTAGTCGGCAAATGGTCTTGGTGCAAATGGTGCAGATTTTATTTGGGCCGCAGCCTTACAACACCGCCCTCGCCCTTGCCGCGATCCTAGAAAAAGAGCTTGACAACGGCTTTTACCCCGGCTCTCTGGTTAATCACTCATCAGTACCGCTTGACGGAGTAGAGGTACCTCTGATGATTAGCCACGGGGCGGATGATGTCGTTGTTGACGCTAGAGCCTATCAAGACTGGCGACCGTGGCTCAAAGCCCGAGACTGGCAGTGGAACTGCCCGAGGGGTCGCTACTTCTTTCACCACACCTATCCCAAACTCATGGCCCAGCAAATTCAAACCTTCTGGCAAAGTCAGGTGATCGAAATCACCGTCACGCCGTTCACCTTGCCGCCATTTCAGGACAGCCCTGGCTACAGTCGCTAGTCCATCAACGGACTGGATCTGCGCTGTACGCCCCTAAGACCAGAGGGGGTTGCCTGCCTGTTCTTGCCGGAGTAGGTCAGCAGCATCCGTCGCCGCCAACGCCGGAGCAAAGTAGTAGCCCTGGCCATAATCACAGCCTAAGTCTTTGAGCAGCGCTAGCTGACCCGGTGTTTCAATGCCTTCTGCCACAGTCTTCAGGTTCAGTTGCTGGGCCAGCTTAATGATGGCAGCGACCAAAGTTCGATCCCGAGGCTGGTCTTCAATGCCCCGCACAAACGACTGATCAATCTTGACGGTGCTTACCGGAAAGCGGTGAAGATAGCTCAAGGAAGACTGACCAATGCCAAAGTCGTCCAAGCTAAAACTGACGCCCAGAAATCGTAGACGTACCAGCACTTCTGTAGCCCGCTCTAGATTTTCCATAATTGCGCTTTCAGTAATTTCCAGGCACAGTTGCGGGCCAATGATTTCAGTTCGCTCTAAAACCTGCTGCACCTGCTCGACCAAAGCAGGTTTGCTCAACTGACGAGCCGACACATTAACGCTAATGGTTAGGTCTAGACCTAAATCCTGGTTTTGCCATTGCCTCACCTGACGGCAGGATTGCTCTAGTACCCAAAGCCCCAAAGGCACAATCAATCCGGTGTCTTCGGCAATAGGAATAAAGTTGCCCGGCGTCAGCAGCCCCCGCTGGGGATGATGCCACCGCACTAGAGACTCAAAGCTACTGATGCGATGGGTTCTGAGGGACACCACAGGCTGGTAGTACACTTCAAATTCTGAACGGGGCAACCCCTGACGCAGATCAGACTCGATCTGCAGCCGCTCTAAAAGGTGCATTTGTAGCGGCGCATCAAACACAGCAAATTGGCTTTTGCCGCTGTGCTTAGCGCTATGTAAAGCCACATCGGCCCGCTGTAACACCTGCTCTGGGCTACTTTGGGGATCTTGGGTCAGCACCATACCAATGCTGATGCTGGTAAAGATTTCTTCGCCCTCAAGGTAAAAGGGTTGGCGCATTGCAGTCAGTAGTGCGACAGCCGTTTGTTCGCAAGTCTGGAGGCTGGGAACCTGAGGCAGCAATACCGTAAACTCATCGCCGCCGATCCGATACACCTGGGCGGGTGCAGGTAAACTCAATGCTCCCAGGCACTGCTTGAGGCGTTTGCCAACTTTAACCAATAGCTGGTCTCCGGAGCTATGGCCAAGGCTGTCATTGACTAGCTTGAAGTTGTCTAAGTCTAAAAACATCAGCCCAAACTGTTGCGCAGACTGTAGCTGCCGCTGTAGTGCAGCTTCCAGGTCTTGCCAGAGGGCGCTACGGTTAGCTAACCCGGTCAGCCTATCGTGGTTGGCCCGATATTCTAGGGTGGTGATTGCTCCCCGCACTTGGTCTGCCATGCGGTTAAAGGCTCGGGTGAGCTGGTTGAGTTCTCGACAACTCGCCTGATGGGGACTGAGCATCAAGTGGTTGTCGTCTGGGAAGTCGCCTTGGGAGAGCTGATCTGCCGCCGCCACAACCTGCAAAATGGGCTGGACGATGCGATGGGATGTCCAGAGGCTTGCCAATGTAGCAATGCCCAAGGCGATTAAGCATAGAACTGCTGTCAACTGAGCATTTGCCCAGATTTCTGCCATGAAATCTGATTCAGGAATCACCACAACGATTAGCCAGTCCAGCCCTAACTCATCCTCAAACGGCAGCACTTCAACAAACTGCCGACTGCGGTTCCAGCGAAAGCTCAGTTGTTGGGCGCTGGTCACGGTGTCTAGCGAGCCAAACTGTTCATACAGATAGCCTCCCGTTGCCTGAATTAATGGGCTGAGGGCGCTGGTCGCCGGGATACGCCGCCGATCGTTAACGCCGCTTGGCCGAACGACTGGATCAGGGGTTGAATCGGCTACCAGCAGACCATTGCGCTCTATCAAAAAAACTGCGCCAGTTTCACCCACCTGCAGTTGGTTGAGGAACTGATCAAGGTCGTTGAGGTAAATGCGACTGGCCAGGACTCCCTCGACTTCAGCTTGATCGTTGATGATCGGTAGGCTTGCCGACAGTACTAGAGTTTCTTGGTTGGTAAACAGGCCAAAAATTGGGTTCCAGCTCGGTCGCTTTTGGATCAGGGCGTCTTGATACCACTGGCGTGTTCTGGGGTCGAACTGGGAGGGGGTGGGGGGAAGGGGGTGAGGCTGTCGAGGGCCAGTCAGGCTTAGATCGGCTGACTGCAAAATGTAGTTGGTTTCGGCCCCTGAGCGCAGGGCGACTAGCCCACGGTTATCTTCGGCGTACTGAACCGCGACAAAGTCGCCACTGCTGCTGCTGTAGGCAATGTTGCTAATTCCGCTAAAGCTGCTGAGCTGAATTAAGAACTGCTGCTCTAAGGCATCGGCATCATCCAGGGTAAGTTGCCCCTGTTCTATGGCGGCTAAGTTAAGTCGGTTGACCTGATGCGGGGTGGCTAAGAAATTTTGCAGGTATTGGGCTACTCGGTCACTGAGTTCGCTACGCAGGTCAGCGGCAAGAGTGTTGACGGCATGTTGGCCATGTTGCCAGGATAGCCAGCCTGTGATGCCCACTGCTGCGGTAATTTGGACTAGAAAAGGCACCACCAAAATCACTCGCAGTGGCATCCGGGTCAGGCGACGGATGGGGGGCATAAAGGCGATGCGAAACACGAGACCGTCCTAGGTGCCTACCTTTGAGCGGGCAGTGCAGGGTGAGATGATGGTTTGAAACAGGATGAATAGAAACATCATGGCCTAGCTTGACCGAATAATCTGAATAAGTCTTAAACAGGTACAGGCAAACCTGCTGAGAGGGTGTTTGAAAAGGGCGTCCGCTAGTCATCTAGATCACGATCACTCGGAAAATCTCCTGGTTTCCGACCTAGCTCAACAGCCTATGGGGGGTTAGGAGATACCCGATAGGTACTTTAAAACAGCCTCTTAGGGTTGTAGGGATGATTTCAGGCTGCCCAGTTTCAAGTAGGACAAAGCTTGATAGTTATTTACGCAATTTTGCGGAATATTCACCCCAAACTATAGCATTTCAACTAGTCGTGAGCATTCGGGCTGTCGGTAATAAAGGATACAAGCAGCTTTCCGTTATGTCTTATGGGGCTAATCTCCTAACGCTGAGTCATGGCAGATCGGCCTTGTTGGTGCTGTCAGCTCAAACCGGGCTAGGGATATGGGAATTCGGAGGTGCGATCGCACCTCTATCCTCCTATGACTTCTGCAATGCGTCTTGCCAGTAATCCCCCTATCTTGGGAGCTATTGGGCGTTTATCGTACACTGACGAATCGATCTTGAGCGAAGGCTTGCAGTCGTTGTAGATCTTCACGTCGGGAGACCGACAGGGGCACCGTCGCCTTAATCTCTTGGCATAGCAGCGCGGTATTGAGGGGGGTTTGTTCTGACAAGGCTCGGTAGAGAGCGGTGACCACTACCTGCTCTACCTCTGCACCACTAAACCCTTCACTGACAGCGACTAACTCATCTAAATCCAGTGCATCTAGGGGCTGGCCATGAGCCTTCAGGTGAATCGTCCAAATGCTGGCCCGCTCAGTAGCATTGGGTAAGTCTACAAAGAAAATCTCATCAAAGCGGCCCTTGCGCAGCAGTTCTGGAGGAATTAAGGACAGGTCGTTGGCGGTGGCTACCACAAACACTTCATGGGACTTTTCTTGTAGCCAAGTCAGAAACGAGCCAAACAGACGACGACTGAGGCCACCATCGGCATCGCTGCTAGTTTGGCCCATGCTTTTCTCAATTTCGTCAATCCACAGCACTGTGGGGGCCATGGATTCAGCCAGGGTTACCGCTCGGCGAAAGTTTTTCTCGGATTCCCCCACGTATTTATCGTAGAGCCGACCGGCATCCAGCTTGAGCAGGGGCATTTTCCACTGACGGGCGATGGTCTTGGCGGCCAGGGATTTGCCGCAGCCCTGGATGCCGACAATCAGGATGCCTTTGGGTGGGGGCAGGCGCAAACTGGTGGCCTGGGGTGTAAAGCCGACTTTGGCTCGGGCTAACCAGTCTTTGAGTCCCTGAAAGCCGCCCAGTTGGGCTTCGTTTTGGGTTTGGGGAATATAGTCGAGCAGACCGTCTTCGTGGATTACTTTGGCCTTGCGTTGCAGGATACGAACTACGTCAGTTGCTTCGAGCCTGCCGTCATCAAGAGCGGCAAAGGCGATGATCTTTTTGGCCTGTTTGAGGGTCATTCCTCGCAGAGCCTGCACCATCGCCTGGACATCCTGAGCCTGAAGCTGCACTTTGATTTTGCCCTGGAGCGATTTCACCACATCGGTAATCGCCTGGTACAGCTCGTCTGGCTCGGGTAGCTTAATGGGAAAGTGAACGCTGTCGTGGGCAATTTCTGCAGGCAAATCGACGGAATCACCGCAGATCACCAGACAGGATCGGTTTTGGGCAAATTGATGGGAGACTTCGCGCAGTTGGCGCACCAGGATGGGGTCATCTAGGTGCTTGGCAAAGTCTTTGAGTAGATAGACGGCTTTGAAGCTCATCTGCTGGATCTGCTTCAGCATTTCCAGGGGCTCTTTGCTGTCTTCGGCCCCTTGGGCTAGGACGGTACCGGGGGGAGAAAATTCGTCTTTCCAGCGGTTTTGGGCATTGCCTTGCGATCGCACCAAACCCCGCGTAATGCTCCATTCAAACAGGGTCATTTGCAGGCCAGCGGTGGCCTGATTAAGCAGGGCTTCTACCCGTTCTTCTTCAACGGTTTCAATCACCACCACAGGGTGGAATGACATCACAAGGGTCTGGAACTCACGGACACTGGCGGCAAAAGACATAAGTGCAGATGATGGTAGGGAGTCAAAAGGGGAGAGCGCCCCAGTAGTTGAATAAGTATGTCGGGAAAAAACACTGCACAAAAGACTTCTGCCTTCTGTGCAGTGCCGCAAGTAGACCAATATCCTATGGCCCTAGATACAAAAATCGGTACGCCAGTCTTGATGACCGCGATTAGGCCAACAGGTCTGTTGGCGACCGGCTTCTACCAATTCCCACTGGTTGTCTGCAGTGGGGACAAACCGCAAACGGTAGCGCACACCCCGCACGGAATCGTCCATCAATCCTTCTTCTGTGGCCAGCACCCAGGTTTCACTGTCGTCACTGGCAATGATTTCGACGCTCAGGTTATAGCCCCCTTCAGCCGTTTCCTCCGGGGGTAAGGCCAAGATATCTTCGGCAACGGTCAGCGGATCATCCCCAACCAGGCTGGCACCGGACATGCGCGGCAGGGAGGCTGGGTCTACCGGGTCAAAGTCTGCGGTGAGCAGATCTTCGTCGTCAGTCGGAGTTTCACTCGCTGGCGGTTCTGGATCGGGCGCTTCGGTTGGTGGGGTAGTCGGGCCTTCTGTTGGGGCTTCACCCGCCGGGGGCGCCGGGGATTCTGGCGGCGTAGTGCAGGCTACTATCCCTAGGCCCAGGGCGATCGCAATTCCAAGGCTGCCAACCGTGCGACGGCCCCAGGTTCCTAGACTCTGATTCCAGACGGTTAGTGGGGATGTAAACATAATTATCCATTCTCAATCCAGCAAAGCTGCTGTTCACTACAGGGCTGAGTGAACAGCAGCTTACTGAGGTCTACAGCAGGTTTTAGGTGGAATCCAGATTTTTAGGCTGAGTTGACTGAGGTTTGGGCTAAATAGCTTTGAGTCCTGTGATGGGTCGCTAACGGGTGGGATCTGCTGGATCAGACGAACTGGGCTTGAATAGCCGGTCGTGGTCGGGGCTGTAGAGGTGCGATCGCAGCTTGCCCTGGCTCCCACTAGCGGCAAGGGCCGGACTGATGATGTAGAGGGTTGTGCGCACCAGGTTTTCGGTGGTGGTGGTCGTGGCCATTTGATCTAGAGGCACGAGGCAAATCCGTTCATCTGGCCAACCGACTCGAAAGCAGATGGCTACGGGCGTCTGGGGGGGATAGTGCTGTAAAAGCTGGGCTTGGGCGGCGGCGATATGGCGGGCGCTGAGGTAAAGGCAGAGGCTGGCTTGGTGGGCGGCAAGGCTGGCTAAGTTCTCAGCGTCAGGGACTTGGGTGCGACCGCTGATGCGGCTGAGAATCACGGATTGCACGAGCCCCGGCACGGTGAGTTCGGTGTTCAGGCGGGCAGCGGCAGCTTGAAAGGCACTGATCCCAGGGATGATCTCAAAGGGGATCTCGGCGGCAGCTAGGGCGGCCATCTGCTCACCGATGGCGCTGTACAGGCTGGGATCGCCGGAGTGGAGCCGCACGACAGAACGTTGCGATCGCACCCGATCCACCATCAGGGCCACAATTTCTTCTAGGGTTTTATCAGCAGTGCCAATCCGCTCCGCCTCGGGCCGGAGATCTTGCAAAACCGCCTCGGGCACCAAGGAATTGGCGTAGAGCACCACATCTGCTTGGGTCAGCAGCCGATGGGCTTTGCGGGTGAGCAACTCGGGATCTCCCGGCCCGGCTCCAACGATATAGACGGCTGGCGTTAATCCCATTGGTTTGACCTACCAAAAAACTTTTGGGTTCTAGTCAGCAAACGTTCCGGATGACGTAGCCCATTCCAGTAGAAGGGAATGGTAGATGCACCCTGATTGAGGGCTCTGGAGTTTCTCCAGGGCCCTTTTTTAGTGATTTGATTAGCGACTGGCGGACGAGGGTGGGCTAGAGGTCGACTTGACCACATCCGGTAGGGGGCGCTTCATGCCGTACAGCCACAGCAGTCCCAATACCCCAAAGGTGATGCCCAGGAAGCTGACAATCTGCGCTACCCGCAGTGGCCCCAGCATCAGACTGTCGGTGCGCAGTCCTTCAATCCATAACCGCCCCAGGCTGTAGGTGGCAAAGTACACCAGGAAGACAGTGCCGGGCTTTAGGCGATGGGGACGGTTCAGCCCCCAGAAAAACAGCCAGAGCAATAGCCCAAACACCCCAAGGTTCCACAGAGACTCATAGAGAAACGTGGGGTGAAAGTAGTCGAACTGGGCCAAGTTGGGCGGGCGCTGAGCTGGTGGAATGTACAGCCGCCAGGGTAAGTCTGTGGGTCTGCCAAAGGCTTCGGAGTTGAAGAAGTTGCCCCAGCGACCAATGGCTTGGCCCAAAATCAGGGAAGGCGCGACCACGTCTGCCAGTTGCCAAAAGGGAATTCGGGTGCGGCTGGCGAAAATTAAGGTTGCGATCGCACCACCAATAATTGCGCCGTGGATAGCAATGCCGCCCCGCCAAACGGCCAAGGCTCGCAGGGGTTCGTCGGCATATCGCGACCATTCAAAGATCACGTAGTATAGCCGCGCAGCGGGAATCGCCCCGACCACCAGCCAAATCGCTAAGTCGCCAATCCGCTCTGGATCAAGCTTGCGCCGTTTGCCTAAAAACTGTGAGAGGGATAGGCCAATGATGACCGCCATCGCAATCAACAGCCCATACCACCGCAGGGTAATCGGCCCTAACTCCACCAAAATCGGCCCTGGTGAAGCAAACTGCCCTAGCCATGGCATCAGTCCAATCCTATCCACGGGAATGTACACGGGTTATCTCGGTTGACGCCATCTGTATTCTGCCAGTTCAGTCGCCAGATCTGCTGCTTAGGTCGTCAGATTATTTTGGCTGGAGCAGCTGGGCTAAGTTGTCCTGAAATGGGGCCAACGCAGCTGGATCTCCGCCCAGATGGGTATGGAGTGCGATCGCACTCTCTTGACCAGACCGTAAGGCTGCTGCCACGGTGCGCCCCCCGCACCAGTCGCCACACCCCGCTATCGGGCACGGCCCTGGATAGAGCCAGTGGGTGTTATTCAAGGGCTTGATGCAGGCACTGTAGCGCCAGCGCTGAATTTGCCAGTGGGCTGGTTTGCGTACCCAGTCGCTGCTGGCTCCTGAGGGTAACAGGGGACTCTGGCTTAACAGGTCAGCTGTTGCCGTCCAGAGTTGCTCAGCTGCTGGAGTTAAATCTGTTGTGGTTAAAAATTGCTGGGCAAGCTCGGCTCGACTCTGAACCACCAAAGTCAGGGGGCCAGATTCGCCCCGTTTGCTGCTCTCCAGGCTAATCCAGCTGATCTGGGGATGATCCTTTAAAACAACGCTCCAGGGCTCGGTTTGCCAGGAGCCGGGGGAACTTGCGCCAGGGTATAGCGCCATTAGGCTGAGGCTAGGCTCGAAGTCAACGTCTGCGATCGCAGCCACCCTCGCCTCAAACTGCGGATCCCCTCCTGCCGTCACTAGGG
>PXDR01000001.1 GCA_003566335.1 Cyanobacteria bacterium T3Sed10_344R1 | reverse complement strand
GATCGCATCTGCTGTTGTCGCCTTGCCCCTGAGGGTGGAATCGACTCGGGCTGCGATCGCCAGCGTCAACCCAGAGCTCGAAGCAGCGGCCCGAACCCTAGGCTCAACGGAAGCAGAAGTGCTGTGGCGGGTGACGATGCCCCTGGCCTATCGCGGTATTTTGGCGGGCTTTGGCCTGAGTGTGGCCCGAGCTTTGGGAGAATTTGGGGCCACCCTAATGGTGGCAGGCAGCATCCCCGGACGCACCCAGACCTTACCCCTGGCCCTCTACGACGCGGTGCAGTCTCAACGCTATGAATTAGCCAATGTCATGGTGCTGGTGATGACTGCGATCGCATTTTTATTGCTGGGCTGGGTCAGGTTTTTAGAGCGTCAATCAGATGCGCGAACATGACCCTAATCGTCGATATTCAGAAGAAACTCCCTAGCTATGGGCTAGAGGTTCAGTTCACGGCGGAGGGAGCCGCCCTGGGCATTTTAGGCAGTTCAGGGTCAGGCAAAAGTATGACCCTGCGCTGCATTGCGGGCATTGACACCCCGACCAGCGGCAGCATCATCCTCAATAACCGAATTTTGTATGATTCCCGTCGGGGGATTAATCTACCGAGCCGCGATCGCAACCTCGGCTTTTTGTTTCAAAACTATGCCCTCTTTCCCCATCTGACGGTGGCCCAAAATGTGGGCTACGGGCTCAAAGGGAAGCCCAAAGCGGTAATCCAGCAACGGGTGGCTGGGCAGCTCACGGCGTTGAAGCTGGCAGACTGTTGCGATCGCTATCCCCATCAGCTTTCGGGGGGGCAGCAGCAGCGGGTGGCCTTAGCCAGAGCCTTAGCCACCGAGCCGGATCTGTTGCTGCTCGACGAGCCCTTTTCAGCCCTCGACACCCATTTGCGCAGCGAACTCGAAAAGCTGTTAATCAACACCCTTTCTCGTTACTCAGGATTGGCTCTCTTTGTCAGCCATAACCTAGAAGAAGCCTATCGGATTTGTCAAAACTTGCTGGTACTCTCTGCCGGTAAGGTGATAGCCGCAGGGGAGAAACAAACTATCTTCGATCATCCCGGCAGCTTGACTGTCGCTCAACTGACCGGCTGTAAAAATTACTCCCGCATTCAGCCAATTACCCGCCAAAAAGTTCAGGCTCTCGATTGGGATTGCCTCCTGTCAACTGCCGATCCTGTTTCCATCAAACATACTCATGTCGGTGTCCGCGCCCATCAAATTATATTTCTCGAAAATCTATTCCTCGGACAGTCCAGCCAAGCGAATACTATTCCGGCCTGGTTAGCCTGGACTAGCGAAACGCCTCACCGTATGACCCTATATTTAAAACTCGGAGCCCCCCCGACCCACAGCGAGGATTATCATCTTCAGGCAGAAGTTCCTAAAGAAAAGTGGGAAGGGTTAAAAGATCGTCCCCAGCCCTGGCTGATATACCTAGATCCCTCACGGCTGCTGTTGCTCCACAGCAATCCTGCCTGAACGATTCCCTCGGCGTCGGTCTTAGTTGGGGTCATGCTGGCTTAATCGACCCAGCCGATCTCATCGTCGGACAACATGGAATTGCTTTGGGGGCTGGGCTGGGGGCCGCGCTGAATCGCGTGTTCAGGGATGCCCATTTCATACCGTCGGGGCTGCTGCGATCGCACCTGAAGCGCCCCGCGACTGGAAGCCGACTCCGCCAGTTCTGGCGCTGCTGGGCTCGGCTCGGGCACTGTGGCCTGAGGCACTGGGGGCGCTTCAGTCATTTTGAGAATGAGCTGCTTGGCGTCAGCCAATTCTGCGCTGACTTTGGTCATTTCATCGGCCTTGGCGCTGGCGTCGCGCTGGGCTTGCTCTAGGGCATCCTTTAGCTCAAACAGCCGGGTTTGCTGATCTTCAAAGTCTGTCTGGAGCTTTTCGGTTTGGCCCTGGAGCTTCGTGGCTTGGGTTTGGGCGGCAGCCAGGGCTTTTTCGAGTTCCGCCACTTTTTTGTCTCGCTGCGCCCGATCTTCCTGAGCGGTTTTTAGCTCAACACTGGCATCCGTCAGCTTTTTCTCAGCCGCTTCAGCTTTAGTGTTGGCGGCAGCCAGATCTTTTTCTAAGGTTTCTAGCTTTTGGGTTTGGGCCGCAGCGCTTTTAGGGTCGGCCTTTGCCTGGTTTGCCAAAGCGTTCTCTAGCTCCGCTACCCGCTTTTCTAGATCGGCCTTGGTGGGGGCGCGGCGGCTCGTCGGACGGCGGCGGCTGGTTGAAGTGGTCTTAGCCGTCGAGGACGTAGACTTGGCAGGATTGGACTTAGCAGAATTGGACTTGTTAGACGCAGAGTTGGGGGAAGAATTTTGAGCCATGCTAACCGCAGCCTCCCAGATATAGTGGAACCATGTGAATGCCAGTGCTGCCGATGCGTTGAGTTAAGCCGAGATCGTCTCAGTGAATCTAAGCGAATCGTCCAGCCAGTCGCAGCAAGATTGGGTCAATCCCCAACAGCGAATCTTCTCTAGGAGCTGCCGCTGCCGTTGGGTCTGGCTTCGGTCAGGTTGAGAAGGGCAGTTTTAATCCGCTGTCTGCTCCACAATATCGTGATTTTGCAGAGGCTCTTAGCCAGAGGGCAAGTCTAGTGATGATCTTTTAGTCATCAGCAACATTCGTTATAAGTAACAATCTAAAGCGCATTCTCCGAGGGATGAACCACCCCTGGGTAGAATTGAGCAGAACAACAGCAGATTGTGAGGAGCCGCCGCGCGGTACGGAGTTATGGCATTGAAGCGCCCAATTTTGGTCGGGGGTCTGGGATTAGCGGGCAGCTTGTGGCTGCTGGAGTGGGTGAACCAGTCGCCAATTTCCCCTGGCTTGCTGGGGCTGATGGCGCTGGGGGCTGGGGGCTGGTGGCTGCGGCGATCGCAACCCACCCCAACTCCAGCCCCCCTACCCCCCGTGAGCCGGGCAGCGGTGGATCAGGCATTGGCCCAGGTCGATCAAGCCCTGGCTGCGTTTGCCGAAGAACGACCGGATGACGCGGCCCAACCGCGCCAGTTGGCGGATTGGCAAGAGATGCGATCGCACCTCGGCCAATTGAGTGATGCGGAACTCGCCGCCCAGCCCCTGACCGTGGGCATCTTGGGCACCCCAGGGGTCGGGAAATCTAGCTTGGTCAGACAGCTCCAGGCTTGGTCGGCGGCCCAGCCCCAGGCAGTGAACTGGCAAGAGTTGCCGG
>PXDR01000583.1 GCA_003566335.1 Cyanobacteria bacterium T3Sed10_344R1 | reverse complement strand
GTGGTTAAGGGGCGCAGCAGGGGGCGAGGACACCCGGCATAGACCGGCACGGTGGCCTGGGCCAGGGTGCAGATGCGGCGGGCGTTAGCCTGGGTGAGGGGAAGGGGGACGTTGCCCGCTACGGTGGTGATCCCCAGGAGGTCAAGCTCAGCTGGGGATGCGAGGGCGAGCAGGAGTGCGATCGCATCATCTACGCCGGGGTCACAATCGATAATTAAAGGCCGGGTCATGGCGTATATCCGGTTGAGAAAGTCCTACGCTAGCGTAGAGAGACTTGGGAATTGGCGCAGCTATGGGATCGATTCGGGGTTGGTTTAGCAGGACGGTATCGGCAGCCCTTTTGTTCAGTCTGGGGTTAGCGGGCTGTGCGGGAGGCCCAGGCAGTGACGCCTTAGAGCGCTCCCTCCAGGCAGATCCCCTGCTGCTAGAAACTGGTGCAGAGCCTGAGCCGACAGATCCTGCACCAGAACCGGAAGCGGCTGCAGTAGCGCCAGATGTCGGGCTAGGGCTCGGGCAGCAGATTGGGGAGACGGAGCAGCCCATTTCCCCGGACAGCTACACCGACCTAGGGGACGCGCCGGAAGAGTTGCAGCCCTACCTGGAGGATTTAGTTGCGTGGGGACTACTGGTGCTAATGCCCGACGAGGTCGAGTCCAGGCCGACAGAAGCAGCAAGAAGCGGCGGGGCGCGGTTTAGCCCCAACCAGGCTGTGTCGCGGCGAGAGTATGCCCGCTGGCTGATGGCTGTGAACAACCGTCTATATCGAGACACCGCCGACCGGCGAATTCGCCAGAGCTTAGCTGGGGGGGACGCCGCCTTTGAAGATGTCTCCCCGGACGACCCTGACTTTGGGGCGATCCAGGGCTTGGCGGATGCTGGATTGATCCCCAGCCCCTTAACCGGCAACGACGGGATCGAAAACTTTCGCCCCGAAGCTCCCCTGACCCGAGCCGATTTGCTGCAGTGGAAAGTGCCCCTCGATACCCGAGAAGGACTGCCCAACGCGACGGCTGAGGAGGTTGAGCAAGCCTGGGGATTTCGGGATGTGGATCAGCTAGCGCCCGACCTGCTGCGGGCGGTACTGGCTGATCATGAAGCCGGAGAGTTTGCCAACCTGCGCCGCGCCTTTGGCTTTACCACCCTGCTTCAGCCCGATAAACCCGTGACCCGGGCCGAGGCCGCTGCCTCGCTGTGGCGGTTTGGCGGTGAGTCGGACGGGCGCTCGATCGCGGATCTAGCGTCCTCGGAGGCTGACCCGAGTAATCACCCCTTGATCGACCAACTTCGAGGCGATGCTGAGCCATGACCCTAGATATGTGCCCCCGAGCCGTCATTCCCTAGCGGCGTTAGGTCGGTGTGGCCTCGCTAAAATAATGATCTGAGCCTCCTTCGCTGACTCAAGACGTCAAAAAACTTTGCTCATGGCCTCTACCCCGACCCACGGTAACCGTCTAGCCGATCGACAACAGGCCAAAGCCGCTCTGCGCCAGGCACTACAGACCTGTGGCGGAGATCCAACCCAGGCTCCAGTGGTGGAGGCAATCGAGCGGTTAATCGTCTGCAATCCCACCCCGGCCCCTACTCGGGCCACTGACCAACTGGAAGGGGACTGGCGTTTAATCAGTGCCCCCAGCTTTCCAGGGGGTGAGCAGCTGGCGGATGGCCGCTACAGCTACACCCTTGGTCGGCTAGCCTTCAACATGTTTCAACCGCAGACTCTGAAGCTGGTGATTGACCAGGTCTCTCAGCCAGTCTGGCCAATCGCCGATGGCTCGCATCACACCCACGACATCGTGGTGGACTTCACCACCTTAGACCTGGAGATCCCCCTGCAAGGGCGGGTACGAAATCTGGGCGTCTGCCAACCTGTGACTGATAACCAGCTCCAGGTGCAGTTCACGGGGGGGGTTTTAGAACCGACAGCCGATAGCGATCGCAGCCACTGGCATCAGGTTTTTGGCGACCTTGACACTTCCCCCCGCATTGGGCTTAAGGCCAGGCTGCAAAAGCTGGTGCTGAAACTAATGTTTGGCTTAGTGCCACCGAGAGAGATCGCTGCCAACACGGGCCAGATAGAGTTTCAGATGCGCCGCTCCCCCAAGGGCCGTTTGGACGTTCTGTATCTAGATAAAGATTTGCGGATTACCCGGGGTGAAAAGGGGACGGTGCTGGTGTGCGATCGCCTAAAGGCCCAGTGACCAGAGCCGCCTGGGGGCTACAGACGCGTGTGGCTCCTGAATTAATCGATCAACTTCAAGGCGATTTCTAGCCATGACCCTAGATGTGACCCCAGGCCGCCATTCCGCCGCTGATTTCGACGCTTTGTTTGCCACCATTCGCGACCTGGTGCTGTGCCATTCCCCCAGCGGTGTGGAGGGGGAAGTCAACCAGTGGATTGCCGCCGCCTTTGACCGGATGGGGGTAGCGCATTGGCAGGATGAGGCCGATAACCTGATTGCCAAAATTCCGGGTCGGGGCGCTGCTGGGGGGGAAGAAAAGCCTGCGATCGCAATTACGGCCCACAAAGACGAAATTGGGGCAATCGTTAAGTCCATCAACGCCAAAGGCCAAGTCTCCGTGCGCAAGCTCGGGGGCACATTCCCCTGGGTCTATGGCGAAGGGGTCGTTGACCTGCTGGGCGATCAGCAAACGATTAGCGGCGTTCTGTCCTTTGGCTCCCGGCATATCTCCCATGAGTCACCCCAGCAGAAACAGCAGACCGGTAGCGCGGTGCAGTGGGAGCAAGCCTGGGTAGAAACCAAGCAATCCGCCGCCGCCCTGGCCGCCGCCGGGATTCGCCCCGGCACTCGGGTCGTGGTGGGCAAGCACCGCAAACAGCCCTACCGCCTGGGAGATCACATCGCCAGCTATACCCTGGACAACAAAGCCTCGGTGGCGATTTTGCTGGCCTTGGCCCAGCGGCTCCACGCCCATCCCCCAACCGTAGACGTTTATTTAGTCGCCTCGGCTAAAGAAGAAGTGGGGGCGGTCGGGGCGCTCTACTTCAGCCAGCGCACCCGGCTCAGTGCCCTAGTCGCCCTGGAAATTTGCCCCCTCTCGCGGGAATACCCAATCGAGGACAGCAGCGCCCCGGTGCTGTTGGCCCAGGATGGCTATGGCCTGTATGACGATGGCCTAAATCAGCAGTTGCTCCAGGCGGCCCGCCAGGCCCAGGTGCCCCTGCAACTGGCCACCATC
>PXDR01000136.1 GCA_003566335.1 Cyanobacteria bacterium T3Sed10_344R1 | reverse complement strand
TATTTGACAAGATTGGAGAAGCTGGTAATAATGGCATATCTTCTGAAGCGTCGTTCAGCGTCGTGATACAAAAGGAGGCTGAGATTGCTGTTTCTCAAAGCAAAATTGCTGGGCTCCAGGCGGATGCTGCTCACACGCTGAACGCCAAAGATATTTTGTCACAGAACTTCTCTGATGGAACGACAGAGCAACTCTTGGAAGAGAATCGAAGACTTACAAGGGAACTTGAGGATACGTCAAAGACACTCGGCGAGGAACTGGTTCAAGCTCAGCGGGACAGGGCAGATCTACAGGAGCTGTTCGAAACGCAGCTCCATGATGTTGGTGCAAGTAGCAAGAAGCACCTCGAAACATTCAAGGCGATGCATGAGACCCAGTGGAAGAAACAAAGTGAAAAATTGAAGGCACTTTTAGTGGCGACGATCAATTCACAATCAACGGCAACAAAATAAAAATATTTCATTATAAAAAGGACTATATTAGCAGCACTTTTATTCTTGTGTATATTCTGACAAGTTATTAGTGAGTGCATAAAAATGGCGCAGGAATAAATTTTATTCCAAAGAGCTAGTGACTGCTCTTAGGGAATAAATTTCTCACAGGAATCGGGAAGTTCCCGGTAGTTCACAACAATTATGATTCGATACCGGATCGAAATATGCCCCGTTATCCCTCAATCAAAGTTTGTCTTCTTACCTAAGCGACTTTGGGTCTCGGATCCTTTTTCCATTCTTCTCATGTCACCAGTCTTCTTGACTCTACGCTCGAGCAATTCATTTTTCGAGGTCACGTCTCAGAAAAACACATAAAGATCGTACTCGAAAGTCGAAATTGGATGACGGAAGTGCCGCTTGAACCCGCTCCAACAAGGGAAGATATACAAACACAAACACACAAACACACAAACACGTACAAATCAATTGCTTGGGGCGATTCAAAGGGTTGCTTCGAAAGAAAATGTTCACGGAGAAGATTTCCACAACAGAGCATCAAGAAACGGTTGCCGGACCTTGGTTGAAGTCTATTGACCAGGAAGGCACCACTTCCCTTTCTTATGTATTTGAAACTTTGCAGGCCATGCCTCGAAGTGGCCTCGAGAGTGATTTGGTTCTTCACGACCCTCGACGAGGAGAACAGGAAGAATTCTCGGAAGAAGCTCTCAACCTTGTAATCTTTGACACCTGTGAAGATGGCGATATGAAAAGCACTTCTGAACGATTATCCGTTGCGAACAGGCGCCAGGCTCTAAAGCATTTGCTCGAGCAACTCGAGAAAGGATGCGACTCTGGTTCCACAGTGGGTAGCAAGATGAATTGCAACGATATCGACATGGCAGAGGAAGACAGTTACGAGAAAGACTCTCTCGTACTGGCTCGACGACGACTGACTAGCTTGTCGCACTGGCAATACTCCGGAGTAATGGTGGGGCCTCATGGGATGTATTGTAGCTTCGATGAAATGTCGGATCTTGATGATAATGAGTGGAATATTCACAATGAAGATCTCCATGGCTGCGGCCTAGAAGAAGAAGCCGTTTGCGAACCCACCTCAAGGCAGCCGTGAGGTGTTTCTTACTTTGATCTTGTTGCTTCCACGTATGAGAAGAGCAAGCGAGACTGTTGCCTGCAGCAGCTTCGATCTCCTCCTTACGGACAACAGGAACAGCAGCTGTTGCTCCTCAAACTAGTAAGACGTTGCAGCAATGAAAACAGGCGATGGGACAAACGAGCCACTGATACTGCTCGTAAAGAAGCTAGGGGAGAAAGCAAGGAGCTGTGGGGGGTCCTACTACTGATGTCACTTCTGCTGCTAGCCAGCATGGGGCTCCAGAAGCTCAAAGTTGGGAAGTGAGACAAATAGATACCATACATGATTAAAACTTCTATACAGTGCAAGACATCGCATGGATTCACTGCAATCGACAACTTGACAGTGAACAACACATAGAGGATACCGTTTTATCGCATAGTTCGCAAAATACATGTACCCTGGACCAAGTTTGAGAAGGCATTCCCAGCGTGGTTCGCAAACCCTTTCGTTACCGGTATAGCACAACTGGCAGCTAACTGTAAATAACCGTAACCCTTCCCCTTATTAATATACATCCCCTATTTATCCCCTTGTTTCTTGCGACGAAGGAAGCAGGTTTTCACTGGAAATATCTGATGACGAAGGGATGTGCGGTCGAAGGCTTGCGACTCCCCGCCGCATCGAAACGAACGACGTCGTCGCAATCCAAACCTGTCACAGAGTCAAACAAAACGTTGCCAAGCCATTCATCGACTACCAGTAGGTATTGTTGTCGATTTTCTAACATCCTTTTTAAAAAGAGACTGTTGTGATCGCCACAAGTATCAATACAATGTCTGAGGATGTCATCGAATTGTCGGTGGAGGAAACCAACAAGCTTCGAGCGGAGCTGGGGTTGGCACCCTTACGAATGACACCCAGGGAACCTCTGCATGAGCCATCTGTGTAGCGTTCTTGTCGTCATTTTCTTTCACAGCAGCTTCACAAAATTTCAATTTATTCGCAGCAAAAACACCATGCTCGACGAATATTGTCCTCAAGTAGCAACGCCCAAGTCGCCGACTTGAGGAGTGATACCGTCACGTTGCCTTCCCGAGAAATGCTGGAGGCTGGGATGCAGGCGCGTTTAGGAGATGATGTCATGGGAGAAGATCCTACTGTTCGGGAATTAGAAGAACACATGGCGAGTTTATTTGGCAAAGAAAAGGCCCTCTTCGTTCCTACCGGCACCATGGCCAATCTGGTGGCCCTTTTGGCACACTGCCATACCCGGTCAGCGGAAGTCATCATTGGCCAAGAAAGCCACCTTTGCTTGTGGGAAGGCGGCCATGCTGCGGGCTTAGGTGGTATTCATACTCGGCAACTTCCTGAAGATTGCACGACGGCTGAATTGGATGTCGAACAAGTTAAAGATGCTGTGCGTGACGACTCCGATGATCATTGGCCAGAAACAAAGTTGCTTTGCTTGGAAAACACACACAACATGTGCGGAGGTGTGGCTTTGTCTCCTGGATATATGTCGAAAATGGCAAAGCTGGCCCATGGTCTCGGTTTTAAATGTCACGTAGATGGGGCGAGAATCTTTAATTCTGTGGTAGCCCAGGGCGTGACACCCAAGGAACTATGCAAGGATGTGGACAGTGTAGCTGTCTGCTTTTCAAAAGGACTAG
>PXDR01000263.1 GCA_003566335.1 Cyanobacteria bacterium T3Sed10_344R1 | reverse complement strand
TCGGCTGCCCTAGGGCGCGGTACTTGTCGGCATACTGTTTGGCCTGAAGCTGGGCGATCGCACTGCCCTTGGGGCCAAACTCCACCACCTTGAACTCAAATAGATAAATCTGGCCGTTAAACTTCAGGGTCAGGTCAATTTGGCCTTGGTGGGTCGTATCTTCTAGGCTGATATCCAGACCGAGGGCGGCAATGTGGCTGTAGAACACGCTGGCGTAGTAGCCCTCGTACTGAGCGATTGGGTTATTGCGATACCAATCATGGGGAATCGAGGCATACAGGCTAGCAAAATGCTGCCGTAACCCAGGAATGTCATTGGACTGGAGGCGCTGAAATAATTGGCTTTGACCGCGTTCTGCGGCGATGGAATCTCCCATTAACCCTTTAAGCAGGGCATCACTGAGAGAACTTTTAACCTCCAAATTAGGATAGGTCAGGGCATATTCAATCCGCGCCCCTAACTGCCGCGTTCCGGCAAGGGTAAGATAACCGGTTTGCCACAGTAGCGCACTGCTAGCCATCTCATCCACATCAAACGCAGACAGTAGGCTAGAGCTGGCATAGAGCCGTTCTAGATCTGGCGTGAATAAGTGCCGCCGGGTTAGCAGCTCGACTAAAAAGCTGGGGGTACCGGTTTCAAACCAGTAGGGCCGAAACTCCCGGGTGCTAAACAGCAGCAGTAGGTCAAAGGGGTTATACACTGCTTCCCCGGTCCAGTTGTAGCCGTTGTACCAGCGGCGAATTTCGGCTCGGTCTAGGCCCGCTAGTTCTGGGGCAAAGACGGCGTCTAGGTCGGCTTCGGTGTAGCCGCAGAGGGCGGAGTAGCGGGGATCGACGGTAATGTCTTGCAGGTTATTCAGCCCGGAGAACAGGCTGACTTTGCTAAATTTAGACACCCCGGTCAGCAGCACGAACTGGACATGGGCGTCGCTGTCTTTAATCACCGAGTAGAAACTGCGCAGGCCATCGCGAATGGTGCGGGCGGTGTCGGGGTTGCTCAGGTTATCGAGGATTGGTTTGTCGTATTCATCCACTAAGATGACGACCCGCTGGCCGCTGTGCTGGTGGGCCTGCTGGATCAGGTGCTGGAAGCGCCCAGACAGGCTAATCGGGTCTAGGGTCAAGTCGAGCCGGGTCGCATTGCGGCTAATCAGTTCTTCAAGTTTTTGATCGAGGTCGGCCCGACTTTCCAGGATGCCGCCGCCAAAGGACAGCCGAATGACGGGATACTGACGGCTCCAATCCCAGCGGTCGCCAATATACAGTCCCTGGAACAAGTCTTGGCTGCCGGTAAACAGCTCAGCCAAGGTGTCGATGAACAGGCTTTTACCGAAGCGGCGGGGCCGGGAGAGAAAGTAATATTTTCCGGCTTCGGTCAACTGCCAGGCGAACTGGGTTTTGTCCACGTAGTAGTAACCTTCCTGGCGCATTTGCCGAAAGGTCTGAATGCCGATGGGCAGTTTACGGCGGGGCAGGGGCGGAGTGGGGGGCACAGCTTAGGTTAAGTCAGGATGTTTAGGTCAGAAAAGATTGATGATCTTCGGTTGCGATCGCAGCTTGGGGTGGTTTGGGGTAAATCCATTTTGCTTCAGCCGCCAGGGTTTGAGCAAAGCGAGATTGGCTAGCTTGCAGCGCTTGCCAGGCGGTTGGGGTATAAATCAGAGGTTCCACAGGAACTGGAATTTGGCTGAAGTCCCAAGTTGGGGCCGGGGCAGGAGAGCGCAAAATAATCAACAGGTCTAGATCGCTGCCAACGCCGTAGTCGCCTCGGGCATAGGAGCCAAAGTAGCCGATGGCTTGAATGGGGGTGGGCAGCTGGGTGACGGTTTGCCCCCAGGCTTGCAGGGCAGCAATCACCTGGTTATGGTCAGGCCATCGCAGTACGGACGAAGTCAAGGATCGCACGGGCATAGGTCAGGGCTTGCTGGCTTTGGAGGCTGCCGTAATGTTCAAAAGGAGAGCCTTCAATGTGGCTATCGGGATAGCGGGTGGGGATGTAGAAGTTGTCCAGGACTTTGGCTTGTTCGGCGAGCAGGGGGGGCACAGCTAGATCCGGTGGCAGTTCTGCCAGCAGTCGAGCCACCAGGTGACCCCAGGCTTGCTGTCCCTGGTGCAAATGTAGCGCTTTGACGGCTTTTTCGGCGGCTTGGTGCGCGGCAAAACAAGCCCATTCATGGCGCTGGGCCTGGGCTGAGGCGTCGGCCTGGTCTAAATCTCGTTGGGCTTGCCGGAACCAGTCTTGGGCACGGTTAGGCATCGGTCAATGCCAAAGGGGGGCAGTTTACGAAGGGATCTGCTCGGCAGCAGCATCCAGAGCCAAGTTAGCATCTCTATGTAAGGGCAGGGTCACCCGGTAGGGGCGAGGTCACCCCGCCCAGTGCAACACGCCCAACCTGATTGACTGACAAACCTTTGCCCTGGGCGGTTAAAACCGCAGCTATACAAACAAAACCCGCCTGCGCGGGTTATGGAACCCCTGGATATCATGAGTCCGCGCAGGCGGACTTCGACGGTGTAGGCGCGACTTCAGTCGCCAGCGTTCGGCATGGAGTGTCTGTCTGGCGAAGAACCCTGGTTCAAGACTCCCGGTTTTCATCTTCCAATAACGAATAGAACTCGTTTAGCTTGCGGCGCAGTACATCTTTGGGAATCAGCTTGATTTCGTATTCAGCCACAACCGTAGGGCTAACGGCGCGGCTCAGGGCGTATTCAACTACTTCGTCGTCTTTATCTCGGCATAGCAAAACCCCAATGCTGGGATTCTCGTGGGGCTTTTTCAGGTTGCGATCGAGGGCTTCGAGATAAAATTCGAGCTGCCCGAGGTATTCTGGGCGGAATTTGTCGATTTTAAGCTCAAAGGCCACCAGGCACTGGAGTTCGCGATGGAAGAACAATAGATCGATAAAAAAATCACTGTTGCCAACCTGAAGTCGATACTCTTGCCCTAGGAAGGTGAAATCCCGCCCGATTTCGAGGATGAAGTCTTTGAGATACAGAACCAGGGCTGTTTTAAGGTTGTTCTCGGAGTGATTGGGCGGCAGGTTGAGAAAGTCGAGAACGTAGCTATCGCGGAAGATGCCTGCCAGGGGCTTAGGGTAGGTGACTTGAGATAGCTGAACATCGGCGATGCGGGTGCGCTCAAAAACGCCGCTGCTAATTTGACGATCCAGTTC
The DNA here is from genome assembly GCA_003566335.1 of Cyanobacteria bacterium T3Sed10_344R1. Classification (GTDB taxonomy): domain Bacteria; phylum Cyanobacteriota; class Cyanobacteriia; order Phormidesmidales; family Phormidesmidaceae; genus PXDR01. The sequence goes on along the minus strand of PXDR01000263.1, from coordinate 36 downwards.
GCGGGTTGTGTAGCGTTCGGTGGCGGCAAGTTCTAG
>PXDR01000333.1 GCA_003566335.1 Cyanobacteria bacterium T3Sed10_344R1 | reverse complement strand
GGAAAGTTCTACAGCTTGTAGCGCCCTTAACTATCGTTTGGCCGACCGAAACTGACTGTGCCCGTGCCCTATCTGACTTTACGGCCTATCATCTCTCTCACAAGGTTGGTTTGATTGATGCCTTGATCGCGGCCTGTGCTGTTGGGCGTAATGCAACCCTCTGTACTTTCAACGTAAAGCACTACCAAGTTATCTCCGGCTTGAGTATGGAGCAGCCTTGCAGTCGCTAAAGCCGCCTAACACTGCGTTGGTGCGGACGGCACAGAGGCTGTCGGTGAGAGTTCAAGGTTATCTGCCGCTGCACAACTTCACCGTTAGCGGCAACCGGAAGTTTTTGTGAGGGTTTGTGAGGGATAGTGCTCCAATAAGAAAAGCCGTGGGGTCAGACGCTGAAGTAATTTCCAGCCCGCAGCCAGTCCCGTAACTTTTAAGATGCCCCCCTCCCCTGGGGATTGATTGAGGTACAGTTGACCGCGCACCCGTCTGATGAGCCAGAATCGTGATCAAAGACTGTCTCAAGATAGTCGCCAGATAGCCAGCCGCCAACTCAGATTCAGACGTGCCAGGGAATAACCCCCATGCAGGAACTCAAGCGCACTGTCCCGCAGACTGACCCGCCCCGGTCGGCCCGAGAAACGCTGCCCACCATGTATGACCTGCCCAGCGAAGACCCAGAGGAGCCGGGCTTGCCTGACGAATATCACTACCTACAGCCCCACCTGCTGAGCGCCACCCTACAACTCAGCACCTATGCCGCAGACGAAGTATTCAGCGTCGGCGACATGAACCTCTACTTTGAGCCGTCGGGGGCGTTAGTGCCGACGCCTGAAGAAGCGGCTCATCAAGCTCGGGCTAGGGCTGCTCGGTTAGCGGGACAGTTGCGGGAGTTAGGGGTTGAGCCAGAGGCGTAGCCCTTGCAGCTTATCCAGGCAGTTCGCTCATTTTGGCGAGGTCGAGGACTTCGGTGAGCTGGGCTTCGCTCATCAGCTTTTTCTCTAGTACGAGTTGCCGTAGGGATTTGCCAGTGGCAAGGGATTCCTTGGCGATCGCAGCCGCATTCAAGTAACCAATGTGAGGGTTGAGGGCGGTCACTAGGGCCAGGCTGCCTTCTGCATAGGCGAGGCTGCGATCGGGCTTGGCCTCGATTCCGGCGATGCAGTGGTGGGTTAGGGCTGAGAGGGCGTGACCCAGAATCTCAATGCTGTGGATCAAGTCGTAGGCGATCAGGGGCATCATCACGTTTAGCTCTAGCTGTCCGGCTTGGGCGGCGAAGGTTATTGCCGTGTCGTAGCCCATCACCTGAAAACAAACCATTGAGGTCATTTCTGCCAGCACTGGATTGTATTTCCCCGGCATAATCGACGAGCCGGGTTGCACTGGGGGAAGCTGAATTTCTTTGAAGCCGGTTTTGGGGCCGGAATCGAGCAGCCGCAAATCGTGGGAAATTTTGACGCAATCTTGGGCCAAGTTCCGCAGCGCGCCAGAGACCGCCACAAACGGGCCCATGCTCTGCATTGCTGCCATTAGGTGGGGTGCTGGCTGAATCGGCTTTTGCAGAAACTGGCTGAGCAGTTCGGTGACTCGGTGGCGGTATTGGGGATGGGTGTTGAGCCCTGTCCCGGCGGCGCTACCGCCTAGGCCCAGCAGGGTTAAATCACCGGAAGCGGTTTCAATCCGGATGAAATGCTCGTGGATAATTTGCGCCCAGGCCCGGAAGGTTTCCCCTAGGCGGACGGGCACGGCGTCTTGGAGGTGGGTGCGGCCTGAGCGCACCACGTCTTGGAACTCTTCTGCCTTGTGATCGAGGTTGGCGACGAGATCCGACAGGGCCGGGAATAAGCTGGTTTCTAAAGCCAGCAGGCTGCCGATGCGGATGGCGGTGGGGATAACGTCGTTGGTGGACTGGCCGTAGTTGACGTGGTCGTTGGGGCTGACCCGGCTGTAGTTGCCTTTTTCGTCCCCTAAAATCTCCAGAGCGCGGTTGGCTAGCACTTCGTTCAGGTTCATGTGGTGGGAGGTGCCCGCCCCAGCCTGGTAGATATCCACCACAAACTGATCCCGCAGGTGGCCCTCTAGAATTTCGTCGGCGGCTTGGACAATGGCGGCGCTAATGTCTTTGGGGATGCAGCCCAGTTCTCCATTGGCGATCGCAGTGGCTTTTTTAATTAAAATCCCGGCATCGACATAGGTCGGCAGGGGGGGGAGGCCGCTGATCGGAAAGTTCTCTAAGGCCCGCAGGGTTTGGATGCCGTAGTAAGCCTCGCTCGGGATCTGCCGCTCCCCCATGGAGTCTTTTTCTAGCCGGAAGGATGAGGTCTGTGGGGACATGGTGAAGGTGGGTAGCGGTGGACGGGGGAACGGTCTGGGATGGAGCGAGTTGGGTAAAGTCAAGATAAAGTCCCGGCAGGGTGCGATCGCAGGGCTTGACTGGGGAACTCTAACAGCAACCTGCGTTTGTCTATTGGCAGGCCGCGCAGTGAACTTCTGACCTAGGTTTTAGGCTTTAGGGCTTAGGCTCAAAGTTTTTCTATCGTACCGGGGTTAGGTGTCCAACTCGCATATACCCTAGCTAGGGAGTCTGTCGAGTTGTTCACCCCTAAGAGGGAACCCAACTGTGCTCCCGCTCTGCATGGCGGGTCGGTCTGAACCTGCTCCTGATTTTCCGTCATCCTTGTGTCTGTCCAGCTATCTGTGATCAACTCTTCTGGTGAACGAAACCGGGACCCCAGTGCCTGGCTAGGTCAAGCGAGCGCCCTGTTTGACATTGGGCGTTATCGAGGTGCGGTCGAAAAGTTTGATAAGGTGCTGGCGGTAGAACCGCAAAACTGCGATGCCTGGGTGCATCGGGGCTATGCCCTCTGTGAACTCAAAGCCTATGATCAGGCGATTGAAAGCTTTCAGGCGGCCCTCAGTGTAGATGGCAAGAACGCCCTAGCCTGGCATGGTCGCGGCATTGCCCAGGCCAAGCAAAATCAGTATGAGGCCGCCCTGGACAGTTTTGACCGGGCGATTAGCCTGGATGAATTCGTGCCGAAGGTTTGGTACAACAAGGGCAACGCCCTAATGCGGCTCAGCCGCAACCAAGAAGCGGTTGAAAATTTTGATCGCTCCATCAGCTTGCAGCCCGACAGCTATCGCGCCTGGTATAACCGAGCGATTGCCCTGGCCGCTTTGAAGCGCTACCGCGAAGCCCTCAGCAGCTTGGACACTACTATCACCCTC
>PXDR01000158.1 GCA_003566335.1 Cyanobacteria bacterium T3Sed10_344R1 | reverse complement strand
CCTTCCCGCTGATTGTGTCCGTCGTGGCCTGGCTAATCACCGAAGACCCCGTCGCCAAGGGCACAGGCTTGGGGCTCGTCGGGGGTCAAGTGAAGCAGCTCAAATCCGCCATCAGCCAAAAAGCGATCTGGATGCCTGCCCTGTTTCTATTCCTCTGGCAAGCTACTCCCACCGCCGACTCCGCCTTCTTCTTCTTCACCACCAACGAACTGGGCTTTCAGCCAGAGTTTTTAGGCCGAGTGCGCCTAGTCACCAGCATTGCCGCCCTAATTGGCATCTGGATTTTTCAGCGGTTTCTCAAGGCGGTGCCCTTCCGCACAATCTTTGCTTGGTCAACCGTCCTATCCACCCTGATCGGCTTTTCCATGCTGCTACTGGTCACCCACGCCAACCGCAGCCTGGGCATTGACGACCGCTGGTTCAGCCTGGGAGACAGCCTGGTGCTCACGGTGATGGGGGAAATTGCCTTTATGCCGGTGCTGGTGCTTTCCGCCCGGATCTGCCCCAAGGGGGTAGAGGCCACCCTGTTTGCCCTGCTGATGTCGGTAATCAACCTGGCGGGGCTGCTGTCCCACGAACTGGGGGCACTGCTGACCCACTGGCTAGGGGTGACCGAAACCAACTTTGACCAGCTTTGGCTGTTGGTGACGGTGACCAATGTTTCGACCCTACTGCCCCTGCCCTTGCTGTTCTTGCTGCCCAACGACAGTTCCCAGTCTTCGGGCCAAGATCCCACAGATCCAGCGGCCTTAGCGGATAGCGGCGATCCCGGTGGTTCCCCCACCCCCACCGTGGCCCAGCTGGATGCTGTGCAGCAGCCCTAGGCAGCTCCCCTCAAGTCAGTCTCAATCGCCAATGATCGCCAATGATTGAGTGTGCTGAGCGCCTTTAGATTTTCAATTTCTCTTCCAACTTTCCTTATTGCTGATTCATTGTCCTAATTGCCATGCAGACCCTAGACCCCACCGCTAACTCCAATCCCCAGGGCACTCAGCCCAGCTTCGATCGCCAGGACTGGCTCAGCGGCTATCGGTCTCAGCCCCAGGAGTTTGATTACTGGATTGACCAGGTTGAGGGAGAAATCCCGGCAGATCTAAACGGCACCCTGTTTCGCAACGGGCCGGGACTGCTAGATATTGGCGGCCATCCAGTGCGCCACCCCTTTGATGGGGACGGCATGATTAGTGCGATCGCATTTCGCAATGGCCGCGCCTTCTACCGCAACCGCTACGTCAAAACCGAGGGCTACGTTGCCGAGCAAAAAGCCGATAAGCCCCTATTTCGCGGCGTATTTGGCACCCAAAAGCTCGGCGGCTGGCTAGCCAACGCCTTTGACCTGAAGCTGAAAAACATTGCCAACACCAACATCCTCTACTGGGGCGACCGGCTGTTGGCCCTGTGGGAAGCTGCTCACCCTCACCGGCTAGATCCCCACACCCTAGACACCCAGGGGCTGGATAACCTAGACGGTCTGCTGGCAGAGGGGGACGCCTTCAGTGCCCATCCCCGCATCGATCCCGACGTCAACGGCCAACCCCGCCTGGTCAACTTTGGCGTCAAAGCCGGACTCTCCAGCACCCTCAGCCTCTATGAATTCGACCCCCAAGGCACCTTGGTCAGTCATCACAGCCACACCATCCCCGGCTTTGCCTTTCTCCACGACTTTGCCCTCACCCCCCGCTACGCCATCTTCTTCCAGAACCCGGTGAGCTTTAACCCCATTCCCTTTTTGCTGGGGATGAAGGGCGCTGCCGAATGCCTCAAGTTCAACCCCAAGCAGCCCACCCGAATTCTGCTGGTGCCCCGAGATGGCAGCACGCCCATCACCGTCGATTCCGATCCCTGCTTTGTCTTCCACCACGCCAACGCCTACGAACAGGACGGCAAAGTGGTGATTGACTCCATCTGCTACGACCGCTTTCCCAGCGTGGAAGACGGCAACGACTACAAGACAGTGAACTTTGACAAAGTGCCCCCCGGCCAACTGCGACGCTTCACCGTAGACCTAGCCACCCAGCAGGCCACCTCCCGGGATCTAGTTACCCGCTCCTGCGAATTCCCGGTGATGCACCCAGATCTAGTCGGGCGTTCCTGCCGCTACCTCTATCTAGGCGTGACCCACGCCCCCAGCGGCAATGCCCCGCTGCAAGGGCTGCTGAAGCTAGACCTTGAAACGGGTGAGGAGCAAATTTGGAGTGCTGCTTCCCGGGGCTTTGGCGGCGAGGCCGTCTTTGTGCCCCGGCCTAATGGCAGCGCCGAAGACGACGGCTGGCTGCTGCTGCTGCTCTATAATGCCGAGCGCCAGTGTTCAGATCTCGCCATCTTTGACGCTCAAGACATCACCCGTGGCCCAATCGCGCGGCTGCTGCTGAACCACCACGTGCCCTACGGTCTGCACGGCAGCTTTGTGCCAATGGACTTTGGCCCCCAAGCCGCTTAGATGGGGCCGATGTTTACCGTCAGAACGGTATCTCGATAGGGAGACTCCAGGAGTTACACAAGATAAACTAGGCACTAATTCAGGGCAGCCAACTGTACAGTTGGCTGCCCTGAGAGCCAAATTTGGGGAGCGTTTCACCTCAGTCCTGCCATCCTGGATCTTTATCGTTGTGCCTTTTCAACCTGAGTTTTTTAGCCGCTTATCGGTGGAGATGCTGCCCAGCATTCTCAATGGCGTCAGCGATCCCCTGGTGATTAAAGATCGTCACCATCGCTGGGTGTTTGTGAATGAGGCGTTCTGTCAGCTTGTGGGCTACCCAGCAGAGGCTTTATTGGGGCGATCTAACGCCAATATCTTGCCTCCGGCAGAAGCTGCCGTCTTTTGGCAAGAGGACGATCAGGTGCTGACCAGTCAGCAGCCTCAGCAGCGAGAGGCGGCACTGACCGATGCCCAGGGACAGCAGCGGCTTGTCGCCAGCCACAAGTCTAGTTTTGAAGATGCCCAAGGCGAACGCTTTATCATCGCCACCCTGCGGGAGATCACCCAACAGAAGCAAGTTGAGCAAGCCCTGAAAGAACAGGAGGCTTTGCTGCGGCAAATGTTTGATGGGGTGGACTATGGCATTGCTGTGGTGGAGGTTGAACCTGGGGATCAGTTCTCGATTGCCACGATCAACAACACCACGAGTCGCCTGCTCAATTTGCCCCGCGAACAGGTTGAAGGGAAACGGCTTGAGGCGTTGTTTGGCCCGGAACTGGGCGGCCAGATGTCAGACAATTACCGCCGCTGTT
>PXDR01000394.1 GCA_003566335.1 Cyanobacteria bacterium T3Sed10_344R1 | reverse complement strand
GTCTGGGAGACAGAGAAACGCCACGAACGGGTTCCCCGTCTCCGCTTACCCCTCGGGGTTGAGCCCTTGCGCTTGATCTAAACCTGAGCCAGTGCTTATTTGGCCCTTACTTGGCAGCCGCCACACACTCTTCAACTAAGGGGTTGACCTGATCAACGTTTTTCCAACCGAGGATTTCAGTGGCTTTCTTCTCCAGGTTTTTGTAGGTGCGGAAAAACTCAGCAATCTCGTCAAGCCGGTGGGGCGCGACGTCATCGAGAGATTTAACCTGGGCATAGCGCGGATCGTCAGCCGGAACGCAGAGAATTTTTTCATCGCGATCGCCGCCGTCAATCATCTCTAACATACCGATGGGTCGGGCTGGGATCACGCAACCAGGAAAGGTGGGCTGATCGATCATCACCAAACCATCTAGGGGATCACCATCGTCCGCCAGGGTATTGGGGATAAAGCCGTAGTCAAAGGGATAATGCACCGAAGCATAGAGCACGCGATCTAAGGCAAAGGCTCCGAGGTCTTTGTCGAATTCGTACTTGTTTTTGCTCCCTGCCGGGATTTCAACCAGCACGTTCACTAGTCCTGGCTTGGGCTGGGCAGGAATCTTGGCTAAGTCCACAATGCTTCTCCAACGCGGTTAAGGGGTATACCTGGAAACGCAGCAACGTTTCCCCGAGTAGCATTTTAGGGGATTGGGGTACGGAGTCGAAAAGCCAGGGGCACGCTGCCAAGGTTTGTCGTCAGTTTGCCCGTCAGTCCCGATCAATTCCTGTCAACCGGTCAGTCCCGTCCAGTCGGTCAGTCCCGCACCAGCGGGGAGTATGGCGCACTGTTGAGGGAGTTGATGCGAGCTGTCGGTGAAAAGTGGGAAATGGTAACGATGGGAAGCAGCAAGGTGGCTACGGCAACAACTGCTCCCAATAAGGTAAACAGCCGACTGTGGGGTTGTTCAGGAGGAACGTCAGACTGACTACTGGCAGAGTCCATACAGTGGAAAAGTGAAGAAAAAGATAGGGGAAAACGAGTCGTTGAAAGACTTGAGCTAACTGCATCAAGCCCCTTTAGGATAACACTGCCCTGAGAGGGCAACGGTGCCCTAGGTCACTCCTCCTCCGGGGGCAGCAGCGGATCGGGAGCATCTTTAGACAGATCTTCAGGCAGATCTTCTGCCTCTGTTGCCTCACCGATCGCACTTGCCTCTATTGCCCCTGCATCCAAGGGACTATCGGAAGCAGGCGAATCATCACGATCCAACCCTTGACTGTCTTCGGCCCCAGCCTCTAGCCCCAGCATCTGATCTAGTTCCGTCACAGGGATGAGGTCAGGGTCATTTGTCGCCGCCACCGACTCTGCCGCTGCCGCCACAGCCCCAGCTAGATCTAAGGAGACCGGTTCAGCGGTCTCAGCTTCTACTGCTGGAGGCTGCTCAGAGTCTGTTGCCCCGTCGGGCTGATCGGCTGAGGGCGGGGCAGAAACAGCCACTTCGGGGCGAGGGGGCCGATCTTGGCCGAAATTCACTTTGCTCAAGTTAGGGCGCACCCTGGCCCGGACGGCCACCACGGTGATGTTGTCGTGACCATTGTGGGTGTTGGCCAGGTCAATCAGTTGCGCCACCCCGTCTTCGAGGTCAGCGGCGGTTTTAATTAGAGGTTCAATGTGGCTAGCGGCATAGGTTTCAACCAGATCGTTGTCGCTCAACCCATCAGAACAGAGCAAAAACAGGGTGTCTTCACTTAGGGTCAGAAAACTAATCCCAGGGCGAATATTATTATTGTTTCGCGGCCCCAGGGCTTGGGTGAGTTGGTAGGCATCGGGGCGGGCATAGGCAATCGCTGGTTCAACCCCCCGCTGAATTTCCCGTTGCCCCACTTCATGGTCTACGGTGATCTGCTGCAATCCGAGTCGCCGGGTGTAGCGATAAAGGCGGCTGTCGCCCACGTGGGCTGCGATCGCCTGGGTATTTTGCAGCAGCACTAACACCAGGGTTGTCCCCATGCGACCACTGCCGGAACAGTCGTTCTGCTGGTTTTTGGCGTAGATCGCTTCGTTAGCCAGGAAAATTCCCTGGGTGACCACCTCTTCCGACGGCATCTGGTCTGGGGGCCAATGTTCGGCGAAATAAGTGCGCAGAGTCTCGACCGCAAGGGCGCTGGCCACTTCTCCCCCGGCATGGCCGCCCATGCCGTCACACAGCAGGTAGAGTCCCTGGCCGCTCAAGGTTTCTCCGGTGGGGGTGGTATGGCGTTTTAGGGTGGTGTCGATGCAGAACGAGTCTTCGTTGTGATCTCGCTGATGGCCTACATGGGTGGCCCCTGCTTCATGCAGCCCCACCAGCTTCATCGGCAGCACGACCGTTGGTCCGTCGAAGCGTTCGTCGTCCTCGTCCTCGTCGTCAACGCGGTCGAGAGCCTCTAGACCGTCGATATCGAAGCCATCGGAACCATCAGTATCGAGGGGCTCCATCCAGTCTTCAGCAGTCTCGGGACTGTCGGCTTGGTCGGGGGGAGATTGGGCGGCTGCACCGGCTGGCCCCTGGTCAGGGTCTGCGATCGCAATCTCTGGCGCACCAGAGGTCGGGGGATGATCCTCCAAGCTGTAGGCAATTTCGGCCAGGCGACTGTCGAGGGTAGCGGTGTCTTGAATCAGACCGGTTCCCAGGTCAGCCGCGAGCTGACTGAGGCTGGCTGGCAACGGCGTAGCGGCCTGGGGAAGCAGCAGTTGCCACAGCAGGCCCAAATCCCGCAGCGGGCGAGCTGTTTCTTCGGCGGCGGTGTACAGGCGACGTAGGCACAGCAGTTGATCTTCGTCGACCCGTAGGTTGTCGGCCACGAGCAAACTTCCCTGGCCTTGCCAGGGGGCGAGTTCACTCCACAGGTGGGTCATTTCATGCAGCCAGTGGATTTGCTGCAAGGGCTCGGTGTCGGGGTCAGCCCAGGCATCGGCAAATAAGGGCCAAGCGCTGCGATCTTCGAGCAGGATGGCGGTGTGGCCGTCTTGTTCCCAGGTGTCGTGCAGGGTCGGCAGGGTGGAAAAGAGCTGCGATCGCAGCTGAAGATAGGGCCAAGCTAGGGGCGGCACAGCCTCCAGCAAACCCGCGACCTCATCAGACTCCCCAGCTGCGACGGTTTCAGGCGGCAGCAGATCTAGCTTGTCTTGAATATCAATTAGCGGCGACACTTCCCCCGGCTGATGGTCTAAGACCAGCACCTCATAACCATGGGGGACAGCGGACAGATGCT
>PXDR01000565.1 GCA_003566335.1 Cyanobacteria bacterium T3Sed10_344R1 | reverse complement strand
GCAAAGAGCGAGTTTCTGGCCAACATGAACCACGAACTGCGCACCCCCCTGAACGGCATTCTGGGCTATGCCCAAATTTTGGAGCGGGACACCACCCTCACCTCGAAGCAGAACCAGGGCATTGCCGTGATTCACCAATGCGGCTCTCACCTGCTGACCTTGATTAACGACATCTTGGATCTGGCCAAGATTGAGGCCCGCAAGATGGAGCTGTATCCCCAGGACTTCCACCTGCCGACGTTCATCGCTGGCACCGCAGAAATGTGTGCGATTAAGGCGCGGCAAAAGGGGATTGAGTTTGTTTATCAAGAACCGGACACCCTGCCGACGGCGGTTCATGCCGACGACAAGCGGCTGCGCCAAGTGCTGCTGAACTTACTCAGCAATGCCGTGAAGTTTACTGACCAAGGGCAAGTTGTGTTGACGGTGGAGAGCTTGGGCGATCCCATCCCGGATAGCTCCCTAGCGCCTGACACTGAGGCCAAGTCAACCTCTAGCCACCTCAGTCAGCGCCTGCGCTTTCAAATTAAAGATACCGGCATTGGCATTCCCGCCGATCGACGGGACAGCGTCTTTAGTGCCTTTGAACAAGCGGGGGGGCGTAACCGGGATAGCGAAGGCACGGGACTGGGCTTAGCCATCAGCCAGGAAATTATCGGCATGATGGGCAGTACCATCCAGCTAGAGAGCACCCTCGGCCAAGGCAGTACCTTTTGGTTTGATCTAACGCTGCCCCTGGCCCAGGATTTTGTGACTGAACCGCGCGATCGCAGTCCTCTCATTACCGGCTACCAGGGGCCGTCTTACACCATCCTCGTGGTGGATGATCACGTGGAAAATCGCTCGGTGTTGGTCAATATGCTGGAGCCCCTTGGGTTTACGGTGATCGAAGCCCCCGACGGGGCCGTGGGCTATGACAAGGTGGTTCAAGTGCAGCCAGATTTGATCATTACTGACGTGGTGATGCCGCGCCTCAACGGTCTAGACATGACCCGCAAGTTGCGCCAGCGGCCAGAATTTGCCAAGACGCCCATCATTGCCTCCCCGGCCAGCTTGTCCCAGGTGGACAAGCAGGAAAGCCTAGAAGCAGGCTGCGATCTGTTTATGCCGAAGCCGATTCAGCTGGATAGTTTGCTGGCTGAACTGGGGATGCTGTTGGCTCTAGAGTGGGTCTATACCACCCCTGCTCCGGCTGTGGAGACCGATGCTGATGCGATCGCAACCGCCGCCACCGGCAAGATTCCGCCAGCCGCAGAACTCCAGGCGCTGCACCGAGCCGTGTTGGGGGGCTTTATTCAAGATATTCAGCAGGAAGCCCAGCGGCTACGAGACCTGTCGCCAGACTACACCGCCTTTGCCAATCAACTGTTGGACTTTGCCCAAGCCTTTGATGATGAGGCGATTTTGCATCTGATTCAGCCCCATCTTGACGCCTCGGATTGAGCCGTCTTGTCTGGGGAATAGAACTTCCCGCTCATTTCATTCCGCAAACGCCATCAGAGACCTGCAACCAGAGAAGTGCTATGGAAACTCAGCCCACCGCACCCGAAACTACTGCGCCCCAAACCATATTGGTCGTCGATGACACCCCGACGAATATTCAGGTGCTGTTCGACTTATTGGATGCTTCTGGCTACCGGGTTGCGATCGCAAAAAGTGGCGAAATCGCCCTCAAACGGCTCCAGGCCAGCACCCCTGACCTGATCTTGCTGGACGTGATGATGCCTGGCATCGACGGGTTTGAGACCTGCCAGCGGATTAAGGCCATGCCCCAAAGCCAGGATGTTCCGGTTATTTTCATGACCGCCCTGTCGGACACCCTGGATAAGGTCAAAGGCTTACAGCTGGGTGCGGTGGACTACATCACCAAACCGATCCACCACGAAGAAGTCTTAGCGCGGATCAAAGTCCATCTGCAATTGCGCCAGCTGGCCCAAACCCTAGAAGAGCGGGTGGCGGCCCGCACAGCTGATCTAGAGTTAGCCCTGACCCAAGTCAAACAGGCCCAACTCCAGCTCGTCCAAAGCGAAAAAATGTCCTCCCTAGGTCAACTGGTGGCCGGGGTCGCCCATGAAATCAACAACCCCATCAACTTCATTTACGGCAACCTCCAGCCCGCCGAAGAATACATGGACGATCTGCTGACCTTGGTGGCGTCCTATCAAACCCATGTGCCCACGCCCCCTGAGCCCGTCGCTGAGGTGATTGAGGAGATTGACCTGTCTTTTTTGCAGGTAGACCTACCCCGGTTGATTAGCTCCATGAAACTAGGGGCCGATCGGATCCGCCAGATTGTGCTGTCCCTGCGGAATTTTTCCCGGCTGGATGAATCCGAAGTCAAAGCTGTAGACATTCACGACGGCATTGATAGCACCCTGCTGATTTTGCAGCATCGGCTGCGGCTGCGGAATGACAGTGGGCTGACGGTTACGGTGAACAAAGCCTATGGCGATCTGCCCCTCGTCGAATGTCACGCTAGTCAGCTTAACCAGGTCTTTATGAACCTGCTGAGTAATGCCATTGATGCCTTAGAAGAACAAGACTGGTCTGAAACCGAGGGCAGTCATGCCCCGACTATTCACATCCAGACCCGCTGTTTAGACTGCGATCGCATCGCGATTCACATTGCCGACAATGGCCCCGGTATTTCAGCCGCAGCGCAAGCCCAACTGTTTGACCCCTTTTTCACCACGAAAACTATCGGCAAAGGGACAGGACTAGGGCTGTCCATCAGCCATCAGCTCATTGTCGAAAAACACCAGGGTCAGCTGCGCTGCCAGTCTACGCCCGGCCAAGGCGCAGAATTTATCGTGGAACTGCCCTGCACTGCCCCTGCCACCGCCCGCACTACTGATGCCTCCCAAGACCACCCCGCTCTCACCATTGGTAGGGGCGCATAGTGGATTGTTGAGCCTTTGACTACTGGGATATGGAAGCGATCAGACCGTGAGCGTCGGTGCTTTGGCTACTTTGCCTACGGGTTCCTGTTTTCGGTAGCTCAGGAGCCGATATACCGAGGGAATGTAGTAGAGGGCTAATAGGGTTGCACCGCCGAGACCGCCTGCGATCGCAATTGCCAGAGGCGGCCAAAACCCGGTGGGGTCGAGCATCAGCGGCACAAAGCCGACGATAGTAGTGACCGTGGTGGCAATCACGTGGCGGGTGGCGTGAAACACGACGTCCTCCACGGCTTGGGGGTTTCCCAACTTGGCTTCAGGGTCTTCCCGCAGGGCCGCCAG